>JABWBV010000018.1 GCA_013359445.1 Anaerolineales bacterium
TGAGGGCGGGGCGCTCGGATACCTGGCAGAAGTACCCGCCAGCCGCCACTGAGTGATCGATGGTGAGGCGGGCTTCGGGAAAGAGGTCTTCGAAGGCGGCCTCGAGGATGAGGGTCAGGGTGCGGCGGTAAATGCGCATTCCGTCTTCTTCGGACATGGTGACGGGTTGCACGGTGCTTTCGGTTTGGATGGGGTAGGTGAGTTCGCGCAGTTCGTGGTTGACAATGGCCCCAACGATGGGGTTTTCGGCATAGGCGGGTTGAATGAGGGTGAAAAAGTCGCCGATGGCGGTGCCGCGCGGCCCAGACAATACGCGCCCGTCGGGGAGGTGAATTTCTACCTCGGGGCGGGGAGGGATGAAGGTGATGGGGATGAGAGGGTTTGACATAGGGGGTCTCCAAAAAGGGTGTGTATTGTATCAGAGGACGAATCGTTCCAACGCGTTCAACCCATCTCAAGGGAGGCGGTGGTGCCCGTAGAAATATTGCGAACAGGGGGGATTTACATAGGCTTGATGTTTGGCATCAAGCTGTTTCAGCTGAAAACGAAACCCCGTAACGATTATTTCTCACCCACCACGTCCAGTCCAGCCCCTCCGTCTCCTCATCCGGCGTCAAAACAATCTGATGCGCCGCCAAAAAGGCCCCGATCTGCCGCTTCAAATAGCCCGACGCTTTTTTGTGATGGAACGTATACCCCAACAACCTCCGCGCCTCAGCGCACTGCCCTACGGCCCACAGAAATTCCCCCCAGCGCCACAATCCCTCTAACCCTTGTGCGACACTTCGCACCTGCTCGGCAACGGTTAACGCCTGGCGAATCTGTTGTGCGGCTGTGTCCCAGTCCCCTTCCCCCAGGGCAACCCGCGCCAGCCCCAGATGCACCGGCCCCAGACCATCCACCCGCCCCGACTCCGCATACAGCCGCAAGGCCTCCCCGAACTCGTACCGCGCCGAGGCAAAATCCCCCTCCGCGACCGCGAGCAAGCCCAACGCCTGCCGTGCCGAGGCGATACGGTAGGTGTTGGCATATTGCAGGCGAATTTGCAAACTCTGTTCTAGCAGTGCCCGTGCGCGGGCAAAATCCCCCAACACGATCTCTGTCAAGCCTAAATTGTTAATCGTAATGGCAATGTCGTAGTCCGGCACATCTGCTGTGGCTGTCTCGATGGTGCGTTGAAAAATGTCCCGCGCTTGCTCTAACTGGCCCATGTGGTACAACGCTTCCCCCACATTTCCCAAGGTGCGATTCAGATGCAGGACATCGGCCCCCGCTTCCGCGATGACCAACTCCTGTTGCCATAACGCCAGCCGTGCTTCATCCTCCCCCAACTGGCCCAGCGTATCGGTCAGTGCCGCCAGCGCCGCCCCGCGCCCCTCAGTAATGCCCAGCCGGTCAAATTCAGCCAGGGCATATTCCAGGCAGGGGCGCGCCTCATAGACATCGCCGCAAAAGAGGCGGAAAAAGCCGAGGTGAGCGGCGAGTTGGGTCAGCGTGATTTGCTGGGATTGGGTCCGTCCGTCCTTGTCCCACACGATTTGCAATTGGTCCCAAGCCTCCTCAAACAACGCCCGCCCCTCCCGAAGCTGTGCCGTCTCGCGCAGAAGGCGATACAGTGGTCCTGCCAACGCCTCGATTACAGTCGCGTCGGCTGTGGCGATGCGTTGCCGCCAACATGCGCGCAAATCCGGCAGTAGCGGGAGCAACGAGCGCAGTTGCAAATGTTTTTGCTTATCAAACACGGGTGGCACAGCCTCGATCAGCAATTGGGCAAAATAATTGGCGTGTGCGTGTTGTAAGTCACTTGTGTACTGCAAGTCACTTGCTTCCTGCAAGCCAATTGCTGTCTGTGGCTCTGTTTGATCTGCAGGCAGTTTTCGGGCGGCAAAGTTTTTATAAAGCGGATGGAGGCTATACCAATCATTTGTTTGCGCCTGTACGAGCGATTTTCGCACCAGCGTATTCAGATGTTGACGCGATGCCCCGACCACATGCAATGCCGCCGCCTGACTAAACCGATTGCTTTCAAAAACGGTGAGGTGACTTAAGATGCGTTGCTCAATGGGCGACAGACGCGCCCACGATTGCTCAAAAACCAGGTGGATGCTCCGTTGATGCGGTGCAATGTCCAGATAATCCGTCTCCAGGGACGCGGCATCCGCCATAATTTGCGCCGCCACCTCTGCCGGACTGCGCTCCTCCAGCAGGGTCACGGCTAGTTCAATGCCCAGGGGGAGGCCTTCTGTCAGGCGGCAAATGTGCGCGACATGCGGCCAATTGAGGGCGGTCAAACGAAAATCTGCAAAGAGGCGGCGGGCGCGATCCAAAAAGAGGCGGCTGGCATCGTAATCAAGGGCTTGCGTATGGGGGGTAGTGTCCGGCGGAGTGGCCAACCCGGGTAGAGCCACGCGCTTTTCGGCCAACAGGTGCAAAGACTCGCGACTGGTGACGATGAGACGCACGCCTGGCGCGTTTTGCAGAAGTTCCAGTAACCACGGGCGGCTATCCAGAAGCGTCTCGAAGTTATCAAGGATGAGGAGGAGGCGGCGCGGGCGCAGTTGTTCGATGATGGTTGCGCCTACCCCCTCTTTTTGCGGGAGGGACAAATCCAGCGTATTGGCAATCGCCGCGGGGACATTTTCAGCCGCGGTGATGCCAATCAACGGCACGAACCAAACCCCTTCCAATGCCCAAGCCTGCGGCGGATGTGCCAACAGTGCGCGCCCAATCTCTTGGGCCAGGCGCGTCTTGCCAATGCCACCCTGCCCGGTGATGGTCAGCAAGCGCGGGCCATCCTGGGCAGTGAGGGTGGTGAGGAGGGTGGATAACTCGGTTTCGCGGCCAATGAACGGGGTGAGGGGGTGGGGTAAATTGTTGGCGAGGGTTCCCGCGGGCGGGGGAGGGGGGGCCGGGGACAGGTTGCCCTCCCGCACCGCCAAGGCCAGTTGTTGGGTCATGCGTGTCGGTTCCACCCCCAATTCTTGCAACAAAATGGCGCGGCATTGCTCATATTGGGCCAGGGCCGTGTTGCGTTGCCCACTCAAGGCGAAGGCCTGGATCAGTTGGCGATGGGCAATTTCGCGCCAGGATTCCAGGGTGATCTGCCGCCGCGCATATTGGATGGCGGTTTCATAACGCCCGTCGTTCAGTGCCCCCTCCGCGAGCACGGTTAACGATTCCAACAACAATTGGTGAAGGCGCTCTTGTTCCAGCAACAGCCATTCTTCAAACTCAATGCTTTCGTCAAGGTTCAATCCCGCCAGCAATTCACCGCGCACCAGTGCAACCGCCTGCGCTAAATCTTCCTGGCATTGAACACAGCTTGTTTTTTGTTCATGGCGATGTTGTTCCGTTTTACTCAGCAAGTGACGGAAGGTTTGTACATCTATTTCGATTTCCGCATCTTTATCCAACCAGACATCTTGCCGCGTCGCCATGATCAGGTTCCCCGCAGGCCCCAGCGTGTCGCGTAGGCGGGTGATGGTTTGCGAGAGATTTTGACGAGCGTTATGCTCCGGTAAATCCGGCCAAAACAGGGTCATCAAATGGGGGCGGCTGTGGAGATTCCCCCGCTCTAGCGCAAGATACGCTAACAGGGCCAGTGATTTGGCCGAGCGAAACCGGCCAACAGGCTGGCCATTCAATTGCACAATGGGGGGGCCTAAAAATTGCAATGACAACATGGAACGGAGTAGTTTGAATAGAAAGTCTGGTTCTACCGTTTCTAGTTTGAAATATTTCCAAAGGCTGAGGTTTTCAGGATTATAGCAAAAATCACCGATGAAGTCGTGGTAGCGGTTTGGGATTTCGCTCCTACTTATTCCCCACTCCCCCATTCATCCTAATTTACAACCATGACCATATTTTTCATGCTCTGGTCAGAGTTTGGTCAGAGTTCATTTCTATACTAAAGCGAAGTTGTTCCTTTCGCGACAACAGGTAAATTGCGTATTCCGTATTTCGTAGATTGGGCCTTACCCAATACACAATACGCAAGCAACGAGTTGAAAAACTTTTCCAAATTACGATCAGGTTTTTGAGAACACATGCCCCCCCTGTCCGACTACGAGCATCAACCCGAAAAAACAACCGACTACCATGCCTTCCTGCTCCGCATTTGGCGTGAGACAGGGGAATGCTGGCGTGTTTCTTTACAGTCCATTCGCACAGGCGAGCGCTATGGCTTTGCCGATTTACAAACGGCCATGCAATTCGTCGAGCAAAACCTAAGGCAAGGAGAGCCTCATGAGGAGAATGATGATGACAAAAAAATGGCATAAAATTTTGTTCGTGGCACTGCTTTTTGCAGTTGCCGCCCTCGCGTACCAGGTCTGGTTCACCGCCCCCGCTTCTGCCGCAGGGAACGTGGCCCAGGTTTGGCACAACGTCCAGCGCAGTGATAGTTACGCCTTCACCGCCTCGGTGGAAAACAAATCCATCCCCCTGGCGACCATCGGGAATATTGGGCGGTTCAGCAAAACCACCTCCCTTTACCTGGAAGGGCAAAACAACCTGCGCGACGACGAATTACAACTTGCCATTTGGGGCGGCGGCGTCAATGTGCTGGATCAAAGCTCGGCCTACCAGATGCACCTCAGCGACGGGCGTGTTCAAACCCGCGTGGGCGATGGGGAGTGGCAGGACGGGAGCGATCTCAACGTCGGCATGGCCCCCGGGGGTGACTTCCTCGCTTTCCTCGATGTTGCCACCGATGTCACCATTGCCGATAACAGTGCCAACCCGGAATACACCATCTACCAATTTAATGTAGACGGGCGTGCTTACGCCCAACGTCTCAACCAAATCTCTCAGGAATATCTGGTACATAGCGGACAACTCCCGAACGGTGTGGCCTTGCAGGTGCCGGATCACATGAAAGCGATCACGGGAAGCGGCGAATTGTGGGTGGACGCAGACGGCCTGCCCGCCCGCGAAATTGTCACCCTCAACATTCCCGCCGCCGAAGGAGCCGATTACCGCACCGAGGCCACGCTCGACGTACAATTTAGCCAATACGAAGGCACAACGCTTCTCACTTTATGGCAACAACCCGGCCGCGTCCTGGCCCGCCTCGTGTCCAGCCTGCCTACCGCCGCGCAGGCAGGGCTTAGTTTGACAGCTTTATTTGCGCTGGCAGGCTTTATGGTCGTCATCATCCGCCCCACTCGGAAAACCCAGCGCGTCATCATCACCGTCCTCGTGAGCCTCATCTTTGCCTCCCCCCTGATGCAAGCGAGAGCCGCAGACGTGGCGAGCGACAAAATCGCCACGTTTCAGGCACGGCAAGAAGCCTCCGCCGCCAGGACCGAGGCGCAGACGTTTGTCAATACGGTCCAACAACCTTTTGTGCCTCCGGCTCAGGTTCAACAACCTTCTGACGATGCCGATGCCGACGGTGACGGCCTCTTCGACGCCACCGAAGCCCTCCTCGGCACCAGCGCCCTGCGGGCCGACACCGACTTCGACACCATCTCCGACCTCGATGAAATCACCGGTTTCGACGTGGGCGGGCAAACGTGGTACGGCAACCCCACCGTCGCCGACAGCAACGGCGACTCTATTCTCGATGGCCTGGAGTGGGAACTGGACACCGACGGTGATAACACCCCCGACCTTTACGACCTTGACGACGATGGCGATGGCGTGCCCGATACCGTAGACCTCTCTCGTCTGGTTGCCAGTGAGACGGATGGGGGGACAGCCGTGACCTTCACCCGCGCCACCCCGCTAGAACTCAACATCCCCGGCCTCAACTTCGGCAGTTACACCTACGTGGACGTGCAACTGCGCCCCACCAACCCTGACCATCTCTGGTATGCGTTCAATGTCCACAACTGGCCAAAAGACGAATTGGGGAACATGCAGGATTGGGACGGGGCCACCTTCTTTGACCACTGCGTTGCCACCAGTGGAACGAACTGCACCATGTCTCCCAATGCCAACGGTGATATTAAGTTTGTCCCCATGCTGGAAGTCACCTTGCCCGACCTCAGCAACCTGCCCCACACCAGCAACGGCGAATTGGATACCGCGTTACTCAGCCAATACAACATCGCCATCCAACCCGCGGGGGGCGGCAGTTACTACGCTTATGTGCCCCTGAACATTGTTGAAGACCCTGTCACCGGGGCGAAAGTGGCCTTTCAGGGCAAACTGATTTACCAGGCCGCCGCCAGCTGGACGCCGCAACAGGCGCGGTTGGTCTGGACGGTCAACGTCCTCAATGAATCGTACAAAGATGCAGAAGCCGCACAAAAAATCATTCAAAATGGGGGCGGCATGGGACAAAACAAAACCACCGTCCTGCACGCTTACGACGATGACTTTACCCTCACTGGTCTCAACGTCCACGAATCGCGCGGGCAGGATATGGCGATTGTTTACGAAAACCCGGCCGTAGACGCGTCGCTCGATGATGACGACGGTCTGATGCAATTGGCGCGGGGGCTAGAAAACACCTACTTCGTCAACCGCGACTGCGATTTTGTGGACAACGAGGGCGAATGTGTGGGCGATGGAGAACGCGACATCACCATTCCCGAAATTGCCCTCCGCTGGAACTACGAAACCAACACCGGGATCACCGATAGCCAGCGGTGGGGCATCCCCGATCAGTTGAGCGTAGAAACCTACAGTTTCAGCCATGAAGATGAGGCCGTATTCACCGCGGGGGGCGAGCTTGCGCCCCAAATTTTGAACACCCATTTCACCGGGAGCGGTGTACAAATTCCCAATCTGTTGTTTGTACGCGAAACACGTCTGCGCGCCATGAATGCCAATGCCCGCACCCTTACCGACACCGTTACCTGGACGGATCACACCCTCACCGCTGACCTCACCGCCGAAACCGTGATCACCACCGTCGGCTACAACCTGACCCCCTACCGCTACAACACCACGTTGGCCGCGTGGGAAACCTATCCCATCGCTGACTATGCCGACCACGTGCGCGCCACTTACGCCGCCACCGATGCCGGTCTAGGCGAAGGCGAGAACGATGCCGAAGCCATGCAGGCCACGGCATTACTCGCTTCGATCACGATGGTGACTGTCACCATCGGCAATTCGGCGGTGGTCAGCACCAACACCAACAGTGGAACTCTTAGCTCCTTCTTTCAGACCAGTGCCCTGACTGGCATAAACCTGAGCGATGACGAATTGCGCGCCGACTATCACAACGCCTTGCAAACTGGGGCCGACCGTGTCGTGCAATTGGTGCGCTATTTCAACCGCGACCTCTTCTCGATGAACGATCTGCGCGTGTTGCTTGGGCTGACGCTCGATAATTATGATCGGTATAACTTGCCTAGTTGGACAACAGGGAATGCCAATGCCGACCAAATCAGTCAGGCACACAAATCCTGGTATGGGTTCACCGTAATCAATGCCATGTTGGCCGTTGCTGGTCTGGCCAGCATTTTAGCCATGCACATCAAAGGGGGACGCGTCGTGGGCGAAGTACTGGCTCATGTCGTGGGGGCCGTCGGGGCGGTGTTGGACGCGGCCACGACCATTGCCCAAATCAGCAATGCGGTGATTGGCGGAACCGCGCAGTTTTCCCTGACCACGATGGCTGTTTTTCAAAAAGCGATTGTCAGCATTAACACCACCGCCGTTAAAGCCTCACTTGTGGGAGCTGTCATTGGCATCGGCATTTCATGGATCGTCTTCTTTGCGGCCTGGGGGTCGAGCGGCATTGCCGCCGGGAGTGTCGAATTCAACACCCTGATCGCTGGGGCAATTGCCTCCACCATCACGGCCCTGCTCACCTTTATCCTTTCCCTTACCATTGTTGGGTCTATTTTCCTGGCTGTCGTGGCTGTCTTCGACCTGATCGCCTTCATTATCTGTAAGGCAGGCGTCCGCGGCGCTTGCGACTTCGGCATTGCCACCGCCATGCTCCAGGCAATCACCGATTGGATTTACCAGGGTGAGGTGATGATTGACCTCTCCGGCGACCCGGCCATCTCGAACATTGATGATCTCGACATGACCCTCACCGACTCCGAGCGTGGGCTGGTGGTGGGCAACGGCGTGCGCTTCACCGCCGATATGTTCACCTTCATCCGCCACAATCAACCCAAACCCAGCGTGGTATACCACTACGGCAGTTTCTATACCCCTCAAGATTTGCAGTCCACGACCATCCAATACACCCTCGGCCCTGTCAAGCAAACCATCAAGCCGCAACTGAATCAAATGACATGGCAATGGGGAGCAGTCTATCCCTATCTCACAGTCGAGAATCTTGTTCCCTCGCCTGGCGTCGCCTGGTTAGTCCCCACGATGCAATCCAAAACCCTCTGGCAGGCGGCAAACTATAGCACCATCACTTCGCCGGTGTACAATTTTGACACGCCGCAAATCAACCGCAACTTTTCCCTTTGGTTGAATACCGGCATGGCTCTGCCCCGCTATGACTGCTGGTTTACCGCATGTAGCCACGGAAGCGTTCAGGCCCCTGCCAACACCGATTTAAGCAAAAATTTCTACCTGGACATCTTGCCCAATACCCTGGACGGCTTCTATTCTTGGGACGCGCTCGGGGTCCAAAAAGATTTCGATGGGGATGGCATTCCTGCCTCGCAAGACCCCTACGACCGCGATTGGGATACGGACCACGACGGTCTGGACGACCTGACCGAAATTGAATACGGCTCCAGCCCCACCATCCCCGACAAAGACAACGATGGCTTGACCGACCTGCAAGAAATCCGTTCCGAAACCAACCCCAACGCCGCCGACACTGACGGCGACGGCCTGACCGATGCCGTAGAAGTAAACGGCTACCTGCTCACGATTGATGGACATTCCTTCCGCATCACCAGCAATCCCCTCGACCGGGACGGCGACAAAGACGGGATAAGCGATGGGGCCGAACGCCGCCTCAACCAACTTGATCCCGTGCTCTATCCTTTC
Organism: Anaerolineales bacterium; assembly: GCA_013359445.1. Classification (GTDB taxonomy): domain Bacteria; phylum Chloroflexota; class Anaerolineae; order Anaerolineales; family JABWBV01; genus JABWBV01. The sequence continues at coordinate 8,920 of JABWBV010000018.1, forward strand.
CACCCCGGCGTGATCAACGATTCCCCCGTGCGCCTTTATACCGACTTCACCGACGACGACCTCGTTCTGGCCGTCTCCGCACAAACCACTGTGACCACCACCGTCTTTAGCGGACTCAAAACGGATTCACTCCTGGCAACCGGGGCGTTCACGTCTACGCTTCCGACGCAACTGGGCGGCACCACTGTCACCGACAACTTCACCCTGCTCCCGAATGGCTCGGCTACCCTCACCCAACTCGCCATTGCCCAACCCGCCAATGAAACCGTGACCGTGACGACCTCCGTGGCCGCGTCCATCATCCCCATCGGCAACCCGCCTCCCCCCACCAACAGCGACATCATCCTCGATGACCCCATCGGCGTCACCATAGACAGCGACAACCCCGATGCCCCCACCCTCACGCTCGGCGCGTTCCTCGAACCCGGCGTAGATGTCATCATCGGCGGCACTGCCACCGACCCCACCTCCTATGTCGCTTTGGTGGAAGTCAGTGTGAATGGGAGCGCCTACCTCACGGCCACCGGAACCAGCCTGTGGGCGTTCCCCATCTCCGTGCCCAACGCTCCCAGCGGCACGACCATCCCCATCACCGTGCGCGCGACCGACGCTGTCGGGCACACTACCTCCGACAATTTCAGTCTCACCATTGACGGGGACGCGCCGACCACGACGGTTAACCTGGCTCCCAACGAAACCCGTGTCCTCCGCCGCAACGCGGACGGCGACTGGACGCTCGCCCTCAGCGGCAGTAGCAACGACGCCCTCGCCGGAATTGACGAGGTCAGTGTGCAAATTGGGGCTAGCCACGCCGTTACCGTCACCGACCCCACCGGCGATTGGGACCTGATCTACCCCTTCGACGACCCGCACCTCAACAATACCCCGAATCCCAACCTCCCCCTGACCATGACCTTAACCACGCGGGATAACTCCCTCCCCGGCGGCAATGCCGTCACCCAGGTCATCCCCTTCATCGTGGATATGAGTCCCCCCGTCGTCGAACTGCTCTCCCACGGAGACGACTATCAGCTTTTGGATGGGATGGTGCTCACCGGTACGGTACGCGACAACAACACGGCCCTTTCCAACCTCGAAATCGCCTTCCTCCCCGCGGCCACCGTGTTCGCCACCAGCGAAACCCTCCTCCGCCTGCCCCTCAACGACCTGCCCGAAACGGTGCTGTTCAACAACACCGCCAGCGGCCAGACCCGCATCTACTGTCTGGATGTCACCTGCCCCACCAGTTATGTGCCCGGCGCGGATGGCACCGCTATTTCCTTGGATGGCAACGACCTCCTCCGCAGTTTTGAAGACCTCACCCTCCCCGCCACTGACCGCACCATCGCCCTCTGGTTCAACACCACATGCGACGACTGCGGCCTCTTCAGCATGGTGCAGGGTGACTTCCCCACCATTACCGAACACAATCAGGACATCTTCCTCGACAACGGCAAAGTTTGTACCAGTTTCCTCACGGGCGGAGCCAACCGCGAACTGCGCTGTTCCGTCACCGATACCTATGCCGACGGGCAGTGGCACCAAATTGTCCACACCCTCGGGGGCAACGGCAACCACCTTTACGTGGATGGCGAGTTGGCGGTCAGCAGTCCCACCACCGCCTCCATCTTCACCACCCCCGACGGTGTGCTGATCGGCTATTCGCCCGCCGCCGCCACCCCGTACCTCACCGGCAGGCTCGACGATGTTGTGGTCTACGGGGGCGATATGACCGCCGACATTGCCACCACCCTCTACCGCCAGTGGCAACCCGTCACCCTCATCCCCGGCGCGACCCCGCTAGAGGCGACCTGGGCCTACACCGTCCCCCTCGGCATTGAGGGCTACTACCAGATTGACATGCGCGCCGCCGACGCCATCGGCAACCAAAACGACAATCGCGGCGAATGGCCGCAATTCCGCGGCCCGATTGACACCGCACCGCCTTCTTTTGATGTGAGCGTGGGCTACAGTGGCTCCGGCAGTGCCGCCCAAACCCTCTTCAGTGGCACCGTCCACGACGCGAACCTATCCACGACTGACTACGCGTTTGTCTGCGATCTGGCGAATGCCAGCCTCATCTACGAAACTGATCCCATCGAATTCGCCTTCACGCAAACGCAAAACGACCAGTTAACCACAATTTCTTCCACCTGCACGCAAAACGGCTACCAGAGTAGCCAGATCAGCCTGAGCGCCTGTGATGAATTTGGGCATTGTGCCGCCGCCGTACCGCCGCAAACGGTCGCTTACGTGGGCACGGCAAACAACGCCCTCAAACCCAACGGAACCCTGCCCAACGGGATCGAGCGCACCGTTCTCAGCGACCCGGCGAACCGCGAAATGCTGATCGAGCGTCCCGGCAAAATCATCACCGATCTTGCGATAGACGAAACGCATGGCAAAATCTACTGGGGTGAAATGGCGAATGGCCCATACAACCAGCCTGCCGCCATCTGGCGCGCCGACCTCGACGGGTCCAACATCGAAGAAATCGTCCCTAACCTCAACGCCTACGCCCCCGAAGCCCTGCAAATCGCCCTCGACCCGGCAGGCAACAAACTCTACTGGACAAAAGGCTACCAGCTATGGTGGGCCAACCTGGATGGCACCCTACCCCAGATGATCTATGCCGTGCCCGACGACCCTGGCTTTATCGGCGGCAACCGCGAATATCATCACATCGGCGATGTGGCGGTGGACAGCGAGAACGGGCGGCTCATCCTCTCGGAACGCCGTCTGCGCTTTGACCGCCCTGTGCCCGGCGTCACCATCTTCAACCACTCTCTCCTTGTGTCCACTCAACTCAACGGCACCGCGCCGGAATTCATCGCAGGGGTGGACGCAGGTTGTACCTACGCCAATTTCTACCAAAACGTCGGTTCCGGCCTGGACCCCATCCTTTGTGTGGATGAAACAGGCGGCATGGATGTGGAATCCGTCACAGCAGTTAACGGCACAGCCTACTGGACGGCCACTGCCCCCAACTGGACGAATGCTGGCGTTCACATGCAACCCTTCGGTGGCACAACCGCCAGTGTTGCCCCGCTGGATTTGAACAGCGATTTTCCGGGCGTGCGGACCAACCCCCTGCCGCAGTTATACGTGCCCCCGACGGGCACCGCCGTTTACGTGGCTGTGGGTCAGCAGATCGTGCGCGGCGAACCCGGCTCGGAATTTACCGTTTTCAGCAGTTTTTACGACGACACCCCCGCTCCCGTGGGGACGCAGGAACGCCTCAAGAGCGATCTCACCGCGCTGGCGGTGATCCAAACCCCGCAGGCCGTACAAACCCAACCCGATCTCTCCGTTTCCATGACCTCACCCACGCTGGTCATGCTGAACGGCGACACCGCCCGCTACGACGTGACCCTCCGCAACTACAGCGGCCTCCCCGCAGACAGCACCACGCTGACGCTAAACCTGCCCACCGGAGCCACGTTTGTCAGTTCGGATGGCAGTTGTTCTGCGGTCGGGTTGGTCGTGACGTGTGATTTCGGACGGTTCCCCGCCTTCGGCATCCAAAAAATTGGCATCACTTTCACCATCAACGTTGCCAGCGTGACCCAACTGCAGGCCACTGCCCTCATCGCCGGCCTTGTCGCCGACGCCAATCCCAACGACAACACCACCACCAGTGCAAGCATCACCGCCGCACCCGATATCGCCTCTCTGCCCGGCGTGCCCTACGTCTACTACAGTGAAGCCAACAACCTGATGCGCGTCCCGCTCATCGGTGATCCCAACCCCGAACCGATTTTCTTCGACAACAACGGCATTGGCGGCCCCGTCTTCGCCATTGACAACGTTCGGGGATATGCCTTCATTGTCAATGATCCTTCCGATGTCGTCCGCGTCAACCTGGACGGCACCGGCTATACCGTCATCGGCGATGCCAACCCCGGCAACGTGCCCACCCAAGACGGCACCCTCAGCGTGGCGGTGGACACCAACACCGGACGCGTCTACTGGACGGAAGTGGTGACGATGATCTACACGCGCATCCGCAGTGCCAATAACGACGGGAGCGATGTGCAAACCGTGGTGCCTATCGTCTATGGGCAAAAAGGCATCGTCTTCGATCCCATCCGCAACCTGCTCTACTGGGTAGGGATGGACAGCCAACAACGGCAGTTTGTCATCTACCGCGCCAACCCGGACGGGAGTGATGTACAAACCATGTATGTGGCCCCCGAAGGTGCGCTGATCCGCGACCTGAATCTTGACCCCTACGGGCAAAAGTTCTACTGGCTGGACGGCGCAACCAATGACGGCACCCTCTACCGGGCAGACAGCGACGGCGGCAATCTCACCGAACTGGACATTTACATGGGGTCGGATGCCCGCGGCGTGGTTGTGCTCCCGCAACAAAACACTATCTACTACACCAAGTGGGAAAGCTTGTGGCAGGCAGAATTGGACGGCGCCAACGCCACCGAAGTGGTCTGGTTAGGCAACCACCGTTACTACGGCGTCAGCAACCTCAATCCGCTGGTGTTCCCCTTCCACTATATCAACCCGCCACAGTCCAACCTGGCCTTTGGGCTGAGCACATCCTTCGCGCCTAGCCCGTGTCTCGCGGCAGACACCAATGAATTCAACGACACCATCGAGACGGCAACCCTGTTGACCCCCGGCACCTACACTGCCGCGCTCTGCCGCTCCACCAGCGAGCCACTGGGCGTGGACAAAGACATCTACCAGATCGTCGTCCCTGCCGGGCAGGCGGTCACCGCGACCCTTTCCACGCTCCCAGCCAATTACGGGATGTATATTCAACGGGACGACTACACGGTGGACGTGAGCAATGAGACCGGCACGACGACGGAGCAAGTCACCGCCGCCAATGACCAGGTAACCGACCCCATCACCTACACCCTCACGGTGTTCAACAGCGAAGGGGGCAACAATCCCGCCACCTACCAACTTGACGTTGAGCTTGGCCCGGCCCCGTTTACTGGCTACACTGACGCACAATGTCTGGCGGTTGACCCCAACGACCTGCCTGGCAATGATGGCAACCATACCATCGCCAACGCCACCCCGATGACCATTGGCACGGCGGCGACCGGTGCACTCTGTTACGAAAACGACACCGACTTCTACACCTTCAACGCCACCGCCGGACAGGTAATCGCCCTCGATTTGCCCGTGCGCCCCGCCGATTACAGCCTGTTCCTCTATGCGCCCGACGGCACCTTCCAGCAGGCATTCACCGCCCCCAACTACGGGCAACAGGTCACGCTGAACACCACCGGCGCGTGGAGTGTGCTCGTCCGCGACAACGTACTCGTCCCGACCACGCAAACTTACCAACTGCTCGTCACTGATCTGACTTGTAGCCTCCACGATGCCTACGAGCCGAACAACGTCATCGCGCAAGCCGCCAACCTTACCGGCATGTCCCGCGTCTTTGCGAGCCTGTGCGCCGCCACCGACCTCGACTTCTACACCTTCCAAAGTAGCGCGGCCCAGCAACTCACCGTCAACTACCCGACCAACGCCGCCGACGCCACCCTCACCCTGCTCGGGGCGAATGGTGAATTAGGGCGCGTGGACCCCGGCACGCAGGCGCAGTTCACCCTCGCCGATGCCGGTTGGTACACGTTCACCGTTGGGAACAGCAGTTTCAGCGGCACGGACGCCCTGTACATGTTCCAATGGCAGGTGGCCGCGCCAACCGCCCCCATTACGGGCACACCCTACATCTACTACACCGACGCCAACCACCTCACCCGCGTCGCCCTCAGTGACGATCACATCGTCGAGCCGCTCTTCATCGAAAACGGCGGCGTGACCTGGGATACCGTTGCTACCGATGCGACTCGCGGCTGGTTGTACTACTTCGACATCACGACCAATGAAATCGCCCGCACCGATCTGTACGGCACCAACCAACAGGTGGTCATCCCCAACGCCAATCCTGAAGGCGTGGGGGCACCGCATGTCGCCATTGCCGTAGATGAGGAAAGCGGGCGGATTTACTGGCTCCAGCCCACCGGCGCGATTGCCAGCACCGCCTCGTTCATCATGCGAAGCAACGGCGATGGCACGGGCACGACCCAAGTGGTCGGCAACGGCCCCGCGCGCGATAGTCTGGTGGTCGATTCCATTCAAGGTTATCTCTACTGGACAGAAAATGACGTGATCTGGCGAAGCGATTTGGACGGCAACGGCGCAACCACGCTTTACACCGGCGGCCAAATCCGCGACCTGACCCTTGACCCCTACGCCCATAGGCTGTATTGGCTCGACCCGGCCCAGCAAACACTCTTCCGCGCCGCCAGCGATGGGAGCAATGTCACCGCACTGATCACCGGGTTGGATGCCAACGTGCGCGGGCTGGTGGTCCGACCGTTCGAAAATACCCTCTATTACAGCAACGGCGCGGCGATGATGCGAGCGCAGTTAGATGGCACAGGCGTGACCGCGATCGCCGCCCTTTCTGGCACCTACCTGGGGCCGAGTAATCTCAACCCCGCCGCTTACCTCAACACCCCCATCGGAACGCCGAACTCCAATCTGGCCTTCGGGTACGATGCCCCGATTGTTAATCCGTGTGTCTTATCCGACAGCTACGAGCCGAATAACGACAGTGGCACTGCCACGCCACTCACCGTCGTCACCGAAACGGTGGTCTATGGCTCGTTGTGCAATGGCACATTGCCCAATCCCACCGACCAGGATTACTACCATGTGACCCTGGATGACCAAAAGGTGCTCACCGTCACCCTGAGCCAACTGCCCGCCGACTACCGCGTGATTGTGATAGATGGCAACGGCCTTGCCGCCGCCTTCAGTGACAACCCCGGTTTGGCTGACGAACAGGGTGTGGTGCGTAACAGCAGTGGCGCGCCCGTCGAATTCGACATCCTTGTCATGAGCGGCTCACCTGTCCAGAACAGCGAGCAGTATCAGCTTACCCTGACTCTGGGCAGTGTGCCTCCGCCGCCGATCCCCGGTGATGAGTCCTGTTACTATGCCGATCCCTACGATGCACCTGCCCCTGGCGGGAACGGCACCCTCGCCACCGCCACTGACCTGCCGTTGGACATCCCCCTCACCGCCGCCCTCTGCTATACGGATGACGTGGACATGTACGGCTTCGACGGCATCCCCGGGCAACAGTTGACCATTGACCTGCCCGTTCGCCCCGCCGATTACGCCCTCACCCTGTACGATCCCAGCGGCGCGGCCTGGAGTACCCCCGCGTATGGCGATTTGGTAACCCTCGATGCCGTTGGTCGCTGGACTATCGCGGTATCCCACTCCCCCCTCACCCCCACCACCGACAACTACCAACTGCTGGTGACGGACGAAAGTTGTCTCATCAGCGATGCCAACGAACCCAACAACAGCGTCGGGCAGGCGACCACGCTCACCGATGGCAACCGCGTTCGCGCCTCGTTGTGCAGTGACAGCGATGTGGACAGCTACCGTATCTTCGCCACCGCCGGGCAACAACTCACTATCAACTACGCCACCAATGCCACCAGCACGGATATTGCCGTCAGCGGGTTGGGCAATGTGGTGGCGGGCACACAAGGGCAATTCGATATCCTTGCGGATGGCTGGATTGACCTGACCGTTACCAACGCGAGCCTGACGGAGCGAGCCGTCCCCTACCTCTTCCAGGTGACGTTGGGCGCTCCTGTGGGCGGCATGTCAACGTCTCCCTACCTCTATTACAGCAACGCCAGTGACCTGACCCGCGTCGCCGTCATTACCCGCACTATCGAACCCATCCTCCTGGGGGATGGCAACGTTGGCGGCATCACCATCGCTTCAGACCAGACCATCGGCAAGTTGTACGTGCTCGATCACTTCGAGCGCATCGTCCGCACAAACTTTGACGGCTCCGGTACTGAAATTATCATCCCTGATGCCGACCCGAATAACGTTTTACGCTTTGCAAACGGCCTGGCGGTGGACGAATTCTCGGGGCGCATTTATTGGATGCAACCGCAATTTGGCCTGGTCAGCAACCTGATGAGCGCGAACGGCGATGGCAGTGACGTACAAACCCTTGTCACGAACATTGTCGCAGAACAAACATTGGCGGTAGACCCGGTGGGCGGCTGGCTCTACTGGGTGGAAGGCAACCTCGGCGAACAGATCAAACGCGCGAACCTCGACGGGAGCGACGTGACCGTGATTTACGCCGCCCCCGACGGACGCGAGATCCGCGACCTCGCGGTGGATCCCTACACCCAAAAACTGTACTGGCTTGACCCGACCCTCAACCAATTGCTCTGGGCCGACAGCGATGGGAGCGACGCGGACGTGTTGGCAACCATGCTGGCAAGCCCGGCGCGTGGCATCGTCGTCCGCCCCTTAGCCAACGCCCTCTACTACACCAGTGGCCTCAGCCTCCTGCAAGCCGCTCTGGATGGCAGTAACCCCACCGAACTGGCGCGGCTGGAAGGGAGCTACTACGGCGTCAGCAATCTTGACCCCAACGTTTTTTATCCCACCGGCTTTACCACCCCCTCCTCCAATTTGGCGTTGGGCTGGAGCGTTCCCTATGCCCAACCCTGTTCCGACAGCTACGAGCCGAACGGTACGCCCGGCACGGCGACGGTCATCGGTGTAGGGACGATTAACTCGGTGCTGTGTACCAATTTCTACAACCAACCGGACACCCAGGACTACTTCCAGGTCTCTGTCCCTGATGGTCAGCAACTCGACGTAACCTTGAGCGATTTGCCCCAGGATTACGGGTTGAGCCTGCAACTCAATGGCACGTGGGTGGATTGGAGTTATGTGCCGGGATTGGTGGATGAGGCTGTGACAGCTGTTAACACAACCGGTTCCGCCGCCGACTACACCATCCTTGTGGAACGCTTCGGCGGTGCGAACAGTAGCAACGTGCCCTATACCCTCAACGTCGGCATTGCTGACCCGCCACCCGCCCCGCCGTTGCCTCCTCCTCCCGGCGATCCCTGCGCCGCTGTGGATATCTACGACGCGCCCGGCGCTTTGGGGAATGGCTCGCAAGGTACGGCAACGCTCATCGCCTTCAACACGCCCCTCACCGCCGCGCTGTGTTACGACAACGATGCCGACTACTACGCCTTCGACGGTGTGATTGGGCAAAACGTCACCATTGACCTGCCCACGCGGCCCGCGGATTACTACGTGATTGTGTACCGCCCCGATGGCAGTTACTATCGTGGCATCTTCCCCGGCTCTGGCCTGACCTACGGCGACAGCGTCACCTTGAACGAGAGCGGCACATGGAAAGTAGCTGTGTGGCAACCCGGCCTGATACCCACTACCGACACCTACCAATTGCTCCTCGGTGTAAACGCCGCCTGCTCCGGTCTCGATCCTTACGAACCCAACAACGAACAGTTCAACCCTTACGACTTCGGCACGACCCCGCCCGCGACCATCTCCGCTATGCTGTGCGAGTTGGACGACCTCGACTACTTCACCTTCGACGTGACGTTAGGCCAGCATCTCCGCGTTGACCCGCGCATCCTCACGCCTGGTATGGAGATGATCGTCGGCATTCCGGGCGGCGGCTTCTACTTCACCACCGAAAGCGTTGATCAGGTAGTCCGCCAAAGCGGGCAGGTGACCATCGGCGCTTATTCGCAGGAAGCTACAGAGAATCTGCCCTACGAATTTGACATTCAACTTGACGACGCACCCACCCCCACCCCACTCCCCGACAACTGGAGTTGCACCGTTTACCCCAGTGGCAGTCTGACCCTACCCATCGAACCCCAGTCCACCATTGGCTCGGTGATCAATGTCCCGGTGGCAGGGACGGTGACCCATGTGGGCATCCGTGACATCATTTTTGACCACGGTGGTCTCTACGGACTAAACTTTGGATTGGGCGCGCCAGACGGCACAACCCTCGACCTGTTCAGCTTTGGTGCGACCAACCAGTTCCCTGTCTGGTGTGGCGGTCCCAACTGCTGGCTCTCGCTGGATGATGGCGCGATTCCGGGGTTGATTCCGCCCCAGTTCCCCAACACAGGCGGCACCTACCAACCCAATCTGAGTACCTTTGAACCCTTCAACGGCCTTTCCAGCCAGGGCGATTGGACCCTGTTGATCAGTAGCACTACGGATTTCTACGACGAGGGCGGTCCCATCGAAGGTGATCTCTTCAGTTGGAGCCTGGAAGTCTGTGTGGATAATGGAATCCCGGTCACTCCCACCCCGACGCCCTCTCCCACAAACACCCCGACCCCTCCGCCCGCGCCCATCAACGGCACCCCAACACCCCCCGCGGCGACGGAAACCCCCTCCCCCACGCCGTCGGCAACGGCTCCCAGTTGTGTAGCCCCCGCCGACGACTATGAAGCGGATGACAGTGCTGGCACAGCGGCTCTCTTCGACCACGGCAACCGCAATAGCGGCAACCACACCTTCCACACGGTCACCGACATGGATTGGATGCAATTCCACGCCGTTGCCGACCGCGAATACACCTTCAACGCCAATCAGATCGGCAGTGACACCCCCATCACCCTGGCCCTTTACGAGAGCGATGGGACAATACTCATCACCAAAGATAGCAACAGCGTGACCTTCACGCCCACTGCTACCGGCGACTACTACCTGACGGCGCGCTCATCGGCGGGCATTGTCTCGCCCTGCAACAGCAGTTACACCGTTGCGCTGACGGTGAGCAACCCGTCTGCCACCCCCGTGCCCATGCCGGTCGGGACACCTGTCCCGCCGGATCATGATCGCCCCGAAGCCAGCAGTGCGATTCTCTCGCCGGAGAGCGGGCTTGTAGTCACGGCGGTTGCGCCCATCACTGTGGATGTCGGATTGGCGGCGGACAGTGGCATTAATGCGGCTGTCTTGCGGGTGAACGGTACGGTGGTTGCCAACTACTTGGCTCCCCCGCCCACGCACGATGCCACCTGGCAACCTACCTGGTCGCCCGCCAGCACGGGGGTTTACACCCTGACGGCGGACATCACTGCCAGCAACGGCATCACAGGCACCAGCCCGGCCATCGTCGTTTACGTGGACACTGCCGACCCGTCGGTGAGTGTGGTGACGGAGGCCATTACCCTGGCGACCCTGCGCGAGGATGGGGTGTACGGCTTGCACGGTACGGTCAGCGATGATAGTGCCGTTGCCGATGTGGAAGTGCAAATTAACGGCGGCGCGTGGCAACAGGCGGCGCTGGACGGCGGCAATTGGTTGTTTGAAATTGCCCCATTGGCAGAGGCCAACCCGGACGGGGGCACGCTCACCGCGAACGTACGCGTGACCGATGTCGCCGGACGAACGGGGACGGCCAATGCCAACTTCACAGTAGATGTGATCCCACCGGGTGCGTTCGTGTTTGACACCACCCTGACCAGTGGCGAAACCATCTCGCCGACCCAAATCACGACCGGGCTGGACACCCGCGTAAGCTGGCCGGTCATCACGGGGACCGTCAATATGTATGCGGGCTGGACAAACGTCCTCACCCCCACCCTTGCCTCCCTCACCCAATACGGTGCGGGCGCGGGGACGCATGACGCGGGGCAAGCCGAAGCATCGGTGATGTACGCGCACGTGGTAGCTGTGGACGCCAATGGCAACGAAACAGCCATCACGCGCGGCCCCTACTACTTCGACACCGCCGAAACGCCCGATTGGGTTAGTGATTTGTCGCTGGACAATTGGACGGAAAGCGGCGGCAAGCAGGTGGGCCAAATGAATGGCACGGACTTCGGCGCGCAAAAACTGTTCGCCGGGTGGAATGCAAACGATTTGCGCCTGCGGTGGGAAGGGGTAAATGTGAACGGCAGTGGCGACCTGTACTTCTACCTGGGGACAGGTGGCTCGGGCACGACCGCATTACTCAATCCGTTTGGTGCGGAAATCCCTGGCGTGCTCCCCTTTAGTGCCGATTATGCTGTGTATGTCAGCGACACTACAGCGACACTGTACACAGTGAGCGGTGGAGTCTGGACGGCTGGTGGTTCGGTGGCGGTAACGTCTCTTGACCAGATCACCGACATCCTTCTGCCCTTCGCCGAACTGGGGATCGCCAACTCCGCCGGAGCCACTGTGCAACTCCTGGGCGTGGCCTCGGCTGAGGACGCGCTGGATGTGTGGGCGACGGTGCCCGACAAGAATCTGGGTCAACCGTCGTGGACGCAGTACATCGAGTGGGCGGCGATGGGGAACGGCGTCGTCCCGGCGGACGGGGTGTGGGCGGATACTCAGTTGGATACCGCCATTACATCCAATCCCGCGCCCACGACCCTGGTCGGGGCGGGCGACACCATCACCCTGACGCTGACCTACTCCAACACGGGTACGGCCACCCTGCCGCAGTTGACCTTTGACGGGATCAGCGGCGGGGGCATCACCCTGACGAATAACCCGCAAATGATCGCGAACGTGCCCCCTGGCGGCACCGGAACCCTCACTTTGTTGGGCACGGTGTCCGGCGATGGCTCTGTCTCCCTGACGTTGGCGGACAGTTATCACCGCCCCTACGCGCTGGGCGACTTCACCTACACAATGGACAGTGCCGCCCCCGAAGCGGTAGAGGTGACGCTGGACTACGTGGGCACGCTGACGAACACGATCAGTGTCACCAGCGACGATGAATCGCCGTTGAGTCTGGTGGAAGTGGAAATTAACGATGGTCTGCTCAGCGGGCCGCAAGCGATACAAATTGTCACTTGCGTACCCGGAAGCGGCACGGGCGATGCGTTTGTCTGCGATTGGGACGCGGGCGTGGTCACGGATGGGCATTCTTATACGATGCGTGCCCGGGCCGCCGATGTGCATGGCAACACCAGCGCGTGGAGCGCCCCCATTACGGTGATTGGCGACGCCACCCTGCCCACTTTGACTATCTCGACCGCGACGCAGAATGCGTTGAGCGATGGGCAATTGAACCGGAATGAGATGACGTTCGATGGGACGCTGGTGGATGAACGGACAGCCGTTTCTGTCCAGGCGTGTATCACACAAATCATTCTGGGCGAAGAAGTAGATACATGTAATACGACCTTTGTGTTGAGCGACGACAGTTGGTCGCTCTCCCTGCCCGGCGTTTACAACGGGGTGAATGCTACACTGACAATCGTCGGCTTTGACGGTGCGGGCAATCCGAGCAATCTTGTCTCGCAGACCGTGTGGGTGGATACAGTTGCCCCGGTGATGGATGAATTCGTAACACCCATCCTTGTGAATGTGGTTGGAAATGACCCAGCCCTGTTTGCCAACGGTACGGTGTTCGAGGCCAGCGGCCTTGCGACTGTACAAGCGATCATGATCCTGCCCGACGGAAGCAGTGTGCTGACGGACGGCACGGTCAACGGCAATGCCTGGGAAGTGAGCTATCTCTTTGCACAGGGCGGCGCTTACGAGGCGGTGGTGCTGTTGACGGATGATGTGGGCAACCAGACGTTTAGCGAGGTGTGGACGTTTTCGGTCACCCTCCCCGGTCAGAATCTTTTGACCGTCGCGCTGGACGGCACGGGCAGTGGCACGGTGACGAGCGACCCCGCGGGCATTGACTGCGGTACGGACTGCACGGAAGTGTTGAACGATGGCACCGTGATCACGTTGACGGCCACGGCGGATACCAGTTCGATCTTTAGCGGCTGGAGCGGCGCGTGCACCGGCACGAATGATTGCGTGATTACCATTGCCGATACGACCAATGTCACAGCCACATTCACCCTGAACGAGTATGCCTTGAACGTAACCCTCGACGGCACAGGCAGTGGGACGGTGACCAGCAACCCGGCAGGTATTGACTGCGGGACGGATTGTTCCGAACTGTTTGGTGAGGGGACGGTCGTGACGCTGTCGGCCCTTGCACTTCCCGGTTCCACCTTTGCGGGTTGGGGCGGGGCGTGTACCGGCGTAGGTGATTGTGTCGTGACCATGAACAGCACAACCGATGTCATGGCGACGTTTACGTTGAACGAGTATGCTTTGAACGTAACCCTTGATGGTACGGGCCTTGGTACAGTGACCAGTAACCCGACAGGCATCGACTGCGGTGCAGACTGTTCGGAGACGTTTGCTTATGGAACAGTAGTGACGTTGACGGCGGTGGCCGACCCCAGTTCCACCTTCACAGGTTGGAGCGGGGCGTGTTCCGGCACGGGCGATTGTGTCGTAACCATGACCAACACGACCGATGTGATGGCTACGTTTGCCCTGAATCAGCCGAATCAGTATGCCTTGAATGTAACGCTGGAGGGTGTGGGCAACGGCCTGGTGACCAGTGTCCCGGCGGGTATTGCCTGCGGCACGGATTGTGCAGAGACGTTTGCTGAGGGAACGGTGGTGACATTGACCGCCATCGCCGAAACAGACTCCTCGTTTATCGGTTGGAGTGGCGCATGTTCCGGCATGGCGGATTGTGTGGTGACGATGAACAGCAGTCAGCTTGTGAAGGCTACCTTTGTTCTGCGCCCCATCAACGACGATCTCGTAAACGCCATTATCATTGACAGCCTGCCCTTTGCAGATGCGAACAATATCAACAATCAATACGGCTCGTTGGAAGCGAATGAAACACCGCCGGGTTGTGGCACGTTCGGTACAAATTCTGTCTGGTGGGCGTTTACGCCGGACACAGATGGGTTTTACAAGATCAGCACGGATGGCTCTAGCTTTGATACAGTTCTTTCGGTCTGGACGGGTGGCGAACATCCGTTGACAGAAGTTGACTGTGATGATGATAGTGGCGAGGGTTTCCGCTCCATGCTGAATATACCGATGACGGCAGGCGAAACCTACTACATTCGCATTGATGGCTGGAAAGGCGTTTTTGGTGATGTATCCTTGTCAGTGGAATGGACTCCGCTCCAGTTTCAGCTATTCTTGCCGATTGTGAGCCAGGATTTGTACTGGAATCTGGAAAGGTGATGTCCGATGTTCCATAAAAATGTCGGGGCGGAAGTGAACCTGGCCCTGGCGCAGGAAAACTACGCCACTGTCTGGGCGCAGGGCCACACGATGGCCGAGCGCACGGGCGATAGCACCACCAACTTCATCGCCTGGGTGGTTGAGCTGAGGCAAAAGTAAAAGGACCTGGAATTCCAGGGTTAAAGAATGAAAAAGGAACGGCGTTCTCAAAGAGAACGCCGTTCCTTTTGGCCGCGAAATTCCCTTGTGTTTACCCCGCCTCCAACGCATTGCTGATCCAGGTCGTCACTTCCGGTGGGGTAGGCACCCGCCCGAAACACACCACCTGCTCATTAATCACCAACCCCGGGGTGGACAGGATGGGATATTCCATTATTTTGCCGTAATCGGTCACTTTGACAACTTCCGCCTCAATCGCCAGGTCGGAAATAACCTTATGCGTAATTTGCTCCAGGCGTTTGCAATTCGCACAGCCCGTTCCAAGCACTTTGATGGTTAACATGAGTATGACTCCTTTGATAGATAGATTTACTCAAACCAAATGAAGTAAAAAGCCGTAAAAAAGGATGAAAGGGGAGATGGCCATCCCCCTTTTCATCCTTTTTTTTCGAAACTTCTTTCTCTCGGTGAGTAGTTGTTGATAAAAAATTGGTTATCGACCAGATGGGTAATCCGGTTTGTCTTTTTAGCGATTAATCGCCCGCACTCGCGGGCACCGCACGACGTACATTCCGCTTATTCAACCCATACAACCCGCCCGCCAACAGCGCGAGAAAAGCGAACAAATAAAACAAGAGCAACCCCAGGCTTGTCCCATCCACCCACGCCCCATAAATTAGCCCGGCCAGCGTACTGAACAGCGCCACCCAACCGACATACACCCAGGCTTTCGTCCGGCCAATGATCGTCGCCGTAATCAGAATGCTTTGCAAACTGAGTTCCGGGTCGGCCATCAGATAGGCCAACAACGGTCCCCGGTGCATCCCCAGGTTCAGAAACATGTTCGCAATCGGCACTTCTACAAGTGTCGGGAAGTACATAAACACCCCAAACACCACCCCCGCCAGATTGCCCGCCACCGTGTTACGCCCCGCGACCGCCTCAATCCACTCCGGGCGAATGAGTTCGCGAATGATGCCCACCGTAAACACCCCCACAATCAACAATGGGAAAATCTGCTTCACAAACCGCCACGACTCCCACAGCCAATCCCGCAATTCGTCCTCCGACAACGCCCGCCCCAACGCCACCAGGATGAACAGGGCGAGCAACACCCCAAAAAACTTTCCGGTGAAGGCGATCCCCAACCCCGCAGGGGTGGCACTCACCTTCAGGGCGGCGAACGCCAGCGTCAACCCGGTCAACCCCAGCGCCACCCACGTCCACCGGGTAAACTGCTCATGGATATGCTCGAACCCCTTCCACGAAGTCACCCCGATCAGCGCCAATAACCCGATCAGGATCACGCCCTGCACCGCCAGCCCTTCCTCCCCCTGACTGGCCTCATACGGCACCAAGCGGTCCAGCGTCGCCTGGAAAGACGCCGCCCCTGCCCACGGGAGGGTGATCTCCCCATAGGAACCGGTCAACAGGCTGACTTTGAGTGTGCCCGCCAGCAGTAAAACCACCCACACCAGCAAAAACGCCAGCGCGCCCCGCCGCATCCCCTTCGCTTTCTGTGCGGCGAACAACGCATCCGTGGCCTGATCCCGCACCTGATCGTCCTTCCGAAAGATCAGCGCCATGATCAACCCAATCCCGATCCCAAACGCCAGCGATAAAAACAACCGCGCAAACGCCAGATCAGGCCCGATGACCCCACCCGTGTACACCAACGCGAGGATGTTGGCGGCAGGGGCAAAAAACAGGAACGTGATCGCCGGTCCTAGCCCTGCCCCTTTTTTGTAAATCCCCGCAAACAACGGCACAATCGTACACGAACACACCGCCAACACCGACCCGGCCAACGCCGCGGCCGGATACGAGACCTC
>JABWBV010000487.1 GCA_013359445.1 Anaerolineales bacterium
CCAAGGGCGGCATCAAAGCCAAGCGGTTACAAGCAGGCTGGAATGAAGATTATCTCCTGAAAGTCTTGTCTGCCACATAACTACATGCGATTGCCCTATCCCAAAGCTAGTCCTCATTACTTGTTATTCCCATTCCCTTTATCATCCTTATCATCATTTTTTGGCTCCTTATCCTCTTTATCGTCTTTATCCTCTTTATCATCCTGATTGCCCCCTGTAGTCACTTCACACGCGCCAAGATAATCCCCATGCGCGAGGTGAGCATCCACAGCCGAAGGTGATACAGTAATCGTCTGGGCATTGTTAGGATTGCCGGAAGGCACATGACAAATCGTCACATTTTCTGCCGGTGTTTCCGTTGCCGTAGGTTCAACCGTTGCAGTGGGTATTGTCTCTTCTTCGATGACCACAAGAGAGGCAAAAACGATCTCCTCTTCCAGCCCAAAACAGACCCGCGCCAAAACCGCACGCCCACTCATCAGGTCTCCTGAACTTTCGACCAGATCGGAGGGTAAGATCATTCCATTTTGGAGGGTAATGGACGTGTCCCCCACACTGGCAATTACATCCGAAAATTCGAGACAGTGGCGGATAGGTTCCATCTCAATTAGCTCAAGTTGCAAAACCTGCCAGATCTCCTGTTCCAGGGCTTGTAAATACACCCGGACCAGCGCATGAATTGGAATTTCGTCTTCAATGAGGGTTTCATCGGTCACATTCAGACGGGTACCGTTAACGACCCAAGGGGTTGTATTCTCCACAATCCCGACAAAGGTCAACGTATTCTGCAACGCGCTCAAATTTTGCATCTCAGTGACTAGCCAGGTGCCATCTTCGAGAATCTGACCTGCGACATAGACCTGCGTCCCGATCTCGATTAGGGGGGCAATATGGTTGGGTTCGTCCACGGTGATGGAAACCCCGCCCACCACCCACGGCGCTATCTTTTCTACCACCCCCACAAACTCGAATTCAACCGGAATGGTGATTTGTGCGATTTTATCGGCCACCCAGACTCCCTTCACATCTCGCCAGCCTTCCACATAGACGATATCGCCTACGACTGGCTCGCCACTCATCTCCGTCTCAGGGTGGAGTATCATCGGGACCCCAGAAATAAGCCAGGAAGCCTCCGAGAACCCCTCTACCAAACCAGAAAGTTTAAACCGCGTCGCCCCATCTATGCGCTGAATATCGGTGGTCAAAAACGTCCCATCATCGCGCACAACGCCCCGGGCAAAGACTCGATCCCCCAGGCTCAAGCCCTCATCAATACGGGTATCTTCGTGAACAACGAAATCCTGCCCTGAAATAGTCCACTGTGCGACGCCTAAGACCTCCACCGTTCCCAAAATTCTAAATTGATTCATGCCTGCATGATCTTGTTTTTCAATCCGATCGGCTAACCGCGTGCCATCCGCCAACAGCCGCCCCTGAAATTCAACCTGTCCCCCCAGGTTTGGCTCCCCGACAATCACGGTTTCATCATGAATTTGGAAAGTCACCCCATCAATGATCCAGGTTTGCCCCACCCGACTGACTTCGCCTTCCCCTTGTAGCCAGACCGACGGTGCGGAAGGATCGGCTCCTTCTTTGACGAAGGTAATTTGCCCGGGCGTGACCCTGACCGCGATTTGTTGCCCTGTCACGGTCAGTTCACCATCAACGACGGAAAAGCTACTATGCAAGTCATCGACAACCGAAACTTGAAAACGGGTGCCTTTGGCTTCGCCGCGCGCATTGGGCGTTTGAACGACATACGAGGATTGGGCATCTGCGTCTACTACGGTGTGGGTTGTCTCCCCTGTGACCTGCAAAAGGCCAATATGACGGGTCCCAGAGGTTTGAAAGTCGAGAGTTTCAATGGTGGCAAGGGTATTTTGGCTGAGGGTGGCGAGACTGCCATCGAAAAAGAGGACTTCTGCCCGCGAGAGATTCAGGGTTCGGAAGGGTTGCCCAGGCTGGAGTTGTGCGTTTTGCACGGTGTGCCACGCCCCATCTTCCGTTTGAACCTGCACAATCCCATGAACACGGAACAGCAAGGCCATTTGGGGATCGAGCGACATGACCGGCGTGGGTAATTCGCTGACAACCGGTGCCCCCGCTGACCCCGGCAGGGCGGTTTTTTGAGGTTCGGGGAGGTCTTGTTCTTCCGACACCACTTGGGGGGGCACTTCTCTTGTCGTCCAGTTCACCCCCACCCATAGCCCGGCTAAGGCCGCGAATAAGACAAATAAAACGCCGAAGGAGAGTATCCATTTCAAGGAAAAGGTCGTTTTATGGGGGCGCGCGGTGGGGGCGGGTTGTTTTTGGGTGGCGCGCATCACCTGTTCATACTGGCTTTTCACTATCGCGGCTTGCCGGGTAGGTTTGGGGAGCGCGATAATTTGCGCCGCGAACTGGAGCAGTTCGTTTTCTTCATCGGTTAAGTCGGCAACAATTTTGTCCAGTGCATCTCCCCTTTCCAGTTGTTCGAGCCGTTGTTGTAGTCTTTCTTCAGTATCCATAAGTTTACTCTTGCCGTGATCTGCACGCGTGCTTCATGTTTGCATGACAACACGAAGCGCCGCTAAGCCACGATGTTGTAAGGCTTTGACTGCGGCGGGGGTTTTTTGTAATCGCACCGCGACTTCGTTAATTTGTAAGCCTGCTAAAAATCGCAACCGAATCACTTCAGCTTGTTCATGTTCAATTTTGGCCAGAGCTTTTTGAAGCGCGTCCGCGGTGAGTTTGGTTTCTACCATGGAAGAAGCAGGGGGGCCTGGTTCTTGTAAGAGCGCCATATCATCCAGGGGGACGGCCTGATTGGAGGCCGATTTACGAATATGATCGATGATCAAATTCCGCGCGATTCGGTATAGCCAGGCTTGAAAAGGCACACCTGATGGCTGGTAGGTAGAAAGACGAGCCACCATCCGCATAAATACGTCGCCCGTCAGGTCTTCGGCCAGGTTCGCATCTCCAACTTTCGACCAAACATAGCGAAAAATTTGCGCGTGGTGTTGCATGTAAAGTTCACCAACGGCTTTTGACTCGCCATTTTGTGCGCGTTGAATAAGTTCTATTTCTGAGTCAGGCACCGGGCTTCCTTTTAATAGTCAACACTTCTCACATCATACAACGAAATAAATACGGAAAGGATTCCGGGCAAATTGCACCCGTTCAAGCCCCTCGTCTCCAAACAGGGAAACGAAGAGGCCTCAATGATAATCTACCTCTTGGCCTTTTTCATGGGGAATATATAAACCCGGCCTCATGCGACAAGAGCCTTTAAAATTTCTGTTATACTTCGCGCCACGCATCTGCAACCCGTTTGCAACCATCTTCCGAAAAGGAAAGCCACATGAAAAAAAACCACATGATTCGCCTCTTGGCGTTTCTCACTGTCGCTATTGCCCTACTTTTGATCTCCGTTTTTATGGATGGACAACCCCTACAAGCCGGAGACCCTCCCCCCGCCCTCTCCTCCCCGATCCTTTTTACAGAACCTATCACCGGCACCTGGGCCACCAACCCCTACACAAGCAGTTCCTATGCCGTTGTCCGGGCTTATTTTGACCACCCCCAAATGGTTGCCGACCTTGCCGCCTGGACCGAACCCTGGGAAGTGGACTATGAAAAAGGCTTCGTCGTCCTCGGAGTCACCCCCGATGAGTTTGACCTGCTTCAACAAGCTGGCTTCACCCTCGAAATTGACCCCATCCGCACTGAATACTACACGCAAATTCGCACCGACCCCCCAGGGTACGCCCCCACTTACGACACCATCCCCGGCTTTGCTTGTTACCGTAATGTCGAAGGCACCTTCAATACCGCCACCGACCTCGTCGCCACTTACCCTACCCTCGCTTCCTTTATAGATGTCGGCAACACCTGGGAAAAACAAACCCCAGGCGGGCTTCCAGGATACGACATGCAAGTGTTGATCCTCACCAACCAAGCGATCCCCGGCCCCAAACCGATCCTCTTCATCACAGCGGCCATCCACGCCCGCGAATATACCACCGCCGAACTTGTCACCCGTTTTGCCGAATACCTCCTCACCCAATACAACACCGACCCGGACGCCACCTGGATTCTCGACCACCATGAAGTTCACCTCATGCTCCAAACCAATCCAGATGGACGCAAACAAGCCGAAACCGGGTTATCCTGGCGGAAAAACACCAACCAAAATTACTGCGGCACCACCTCCACCGCACGTGGCGCCGACCTCAACCGCAACTTTGAATTTCAGTGGGGCTGTTGCGGCGGCTCCAGCGGAAGCCAATGTTCAGAAACCTACCGCGGCCCTTCTCCCGCCTCCGAACCCGAAACCCAGGCCGTCCAAAACTACCTACAAGCCATTTTCCCCGACCAACGCGGCCCCGGCCTTACCGATCCCGCCCCCACCGATGCAACCGGCGTCTATATTGACATCCACAGCTATAGTCAATTAGTTCTTTGGCCCTGGGGCTTCACCGCCACCACCCCGCCCAACAGCACCGCCCTCCAAACGCTGGGACGCAAACTCGCCTACTTCAACAACTACGAACCCGAACAAGCGATTGGCCTCTACCCCACCGATGGCACCACCGACGATTTTGCCTATGGCGATCTGGGCATTGCCGCCTACACCTTTGAACTCGGCACCGACTTCTTCCAGGATTGTGGCTCCTTTGAAAGCACCATCCTCCCAGATAACCTCCCCGCGTTAATCTACGCCGCCAAAACTGCCCGCACCCCCTACATGACCCCCGCCGGACCAGAAGCCCTCAATGTCGCCGTGTCCTCCAGCGTTGTCGCGCCAGGCACCTCCGTCATCCTCACTTCCACCCTCAACGACACCCGCTTCAACAACCAAAACGGCACCGAACCCTCCCAAAACATCGCCGCCGCCGAATACTACCTCGACATCCCCTACTGGGGCACCAGCCCCGTCGCCTACCCCATGTCCCCTTCCGATGGAAACTTCAACGCCACCATTGAAGGGGCCACCGCCACCATTGACACCACTGGCTGGCCCGAAGGCCGGCATACCATTTTTGTCCGCGGGCGGGATCAAAACAACAATTGGGGCGCAATCTCCGCCGCATTCATCTACATCATTGACCCTGTGGCCTCCCCCATCATTCAAGGCGAGGTGCGCGCCGCAGATACCGGCCTCCCCCTCACAGCCACCATTTCCGCCGGAAGTCTCACCCAGGTCAACAATAACCCCACTACCGGCTTCTACGAAATGCAAGTCCTCAGCGACACCTACGACCTCACCGCCGCACCGGTTTCCCCCCTCTACGGCCCCTCCACCGTCGCCAATGTGACCGCCCAAAACTACCAAACCATCGAACAAGACTTCCTCCTCTACCCCTACTGCACCGCCTTTAGCGACAACGTAGAAGGAGGCAATCTTGGGTGGACCGCCCAAACCCCCTGGGCCATCACCACCGAGAGCGCCCACACCCCCACCCACTCCTGGACCGATAGCCCCGGCGGTAACTACACCAACAATCGCAACATCACCCTCACCTCCCCCATCATCGATCTGAGCGGCACCCAAGGCGTCACCCTCAACTTCTGGCAAATTTGCGACACCGAAGCCGGCTACGACTTCTGCACCGTCGAAGTCTCCACCAATGGCACCACCTGGACCCCCATCGCCA
>JABWBV010000488.1 GCA_013359445.1 Anaerolineales bacterium
CACTGTAAAAGGGGAATAAGGATGTTGTTAAGAGGAAGTAAACAGCCTTCCTTTTTTCTTTATCTCCCTTTTACGCGCTTTTTCATGGGGCTTTACAGTGAATGTTGGGCCATGCGTTTATCCTTTGCACATTCACCCAACGGTTATACCCAGATGATTCCTATGAACATTCCCCTCCCCCTTTCGCTGGTTGCTCCCCAGGTCAAACACGCCCT
The DNA here is from genome assembly GCA_013359445.1 of Anaerolineales bacterium. Taxonomy (GTDB): domain Bacteria; phylum Chloroflexota; class Anaerolineae; order Anaerolineales; family JABWBV01; genus JABWBV01. The sequence goes on from JABWBV010000488.1 coordinate 216, forward strand.
TGCGGATTCCAATCAACAGCTCGCCTCCTTTAAAGAACGTCACGCCGGTCAACGTGCCGTGATCATCGGCAACGGTCCCAGCCTGAACCAGATGGACTTGTCGTTTCTGAAAAACGAGATCACCTTTGGCATGAACCGCATCTATTTGGGCTTTGAAAAATGGGGCTTCACCCCATCCTATTACCTTTCGGTCAATACGCTGGTGATCGAACAGAGCGCGGCGGAGATGGCAAAAATCCCTGCGCCGCGCTTCCTCAGCATCTACGGCCTACCCCACGTCCAAAACCCCGCCGATTTCCTGTTCCTCAAGCCTGTGCACGGCCCACTCTTTTCCCGCGACCCGCGCCTGGGCATTTGCGAGGGCTACACGGTGACGTATGTGGCGATGCAGTTGGCGTACTTCATGGGTTTTAGCGAGGTGTATTTGATCGGGGTGGATCACAACTTCGTCTCCCAAGGTCCCGCCAACCAGGAAGTGGTCTCACAAGGGGCAGATGCTAACCATTTTGACCCCAATTATTTTGGCACGGGGTTCCGTTGGCAACTGCCCGATTTACTGAATTCGGAAGTGGCCTATCGGTTGGCAAAGCGCGTGTTTGAGGCGGAAGGGCGGATGATTTTAGACGCGACGGTGGGCGGGAAGTTGACGGTGTTTCCGAAGGTGGATTATCAGGAGGTGTTTGCGGCGACTGCGACGACTGCGACGACTGCGGCGACTGAAGTCGCGGCAACAATTACGAAGTCGCCCTTCGGCGACTCAACCGATGATCTAACCGGCGAAGGCCGGTTTCGTGATCGTGGCGGCGATTTGAATCGCCAGACCGATTTAAATCGCCAGACCACCGATTTCAATCCCCCCACCCCCGATCCCCTCGTCACCGTCGTCCTCCACGCGGGGGACGATCCCGCCCAACTTCAACCCACCCTCGACAGCCTCGCCGCCCAAACCCACCCGAACCTGGAAATTTTCCTGATCAGCGCGACCCCGCCCGAACTGGAAACCCTGCTGAGTTCCGCGGGCACGCTGATCCCGATCATCCCCTACCCCGCGCACCTCTCCACCGCCGCCGCCCGCAAACTGGGCCTTGACCTCGCCCGTGGTGAATACCTCGCCTTCCTCGACGCGGGCGACCGCCTCCACCCCGATCACCTTGCCGCCCTCACGAGCTATTTGCAAGCCCACACCCCCTTCGCCGCCGCTTACGCCACCGCCACCGAGATCATCCAAACCGAAAACAATGGCACCCTGAAAATTTTAGGCCGCGAACCCCTCAACGACCAAACTTTTGAGCGCGAACGCCTGCTCGTATCCAACTACTTACCTTACGCCTCCTTCGTCTACCGCCGCGCGGCCCTCCTGAAAACGGGTGGATTCGACCCCGAACTGAAAGTCCTCGCCAACTGGGACATGCTTCTCCGCCTCACCGCGCAGGAAAAAATCACCGCCCTGCCGATTCCCGGTGCCGAGATCATCTGGCAACCCGAAGGCGGCCCCGACCAAGACGCGTTCCGCGCCAGCCCGGAAGACTACCTCGCCGCCTGCCGCACCCTCTATGCCCGGCATCCCACCCCAGACCCCGCCCTCCAACAAGTGCGGGAAAACTACCTTGCCGCCTTCCCCGACGCGCAAACCTTCTCCCCCGATCTGGGTGCCCGCGCCTGGCCTGCCGTCCTCACCGCGCTCGTCGAACAAGCAAACGCCCAAGTCGAGGCAGGGAACTTTCTCGCCGCTCAACTGACCCTTGCCCGCGTCCTGGCCCTCGCCCCGCACGACCCCTGGCTCACCGTCACCCACGCCAACCTGCTCATGCAACTGGACGAATTGGACGCCGCCCACGCCGAATTTTACCGGGCCACCCAGGAACACCCGGAATACGCCCCCGGTCACCTTGCCCTCGCCGCAATGTGCCTGCAAACGGGCGATACCACTTCCGCCCGCCAATCCCTCGAACGTGCCCTGGCCCTCAACCCCGACGATGCCACGGCCCAAGCATTCTTTGAAACCCTCGACTCGTCGTCCTCTGATACGGGGAAACCAGAGGATGAAGTCGTCTTTACCCCCCTCTCCCCTTGCTCCCAGGCGGAGAGGGGGGCCAGGGGGGGCGAAAGCGCCAAAGTCTCCGTCATCATCTCCACCTACGCCTCCGCCGCGTTTCTCCGCGAATGTCTCGACGACCTCCTCGCCCAAACCATCGCCGCTGACCTCGACATCATCCTCGTAGACGCGCACTCCCCCGAAAACGAACAGGACATCATCGCCGAATTCCTGCCCAAACTGAATCTCCGCTACATCCGCACGGACGAACGCATCGGCGTTTACGCCGCGTGGAATCTGGCGATCAAAGCCGCGCAGGGCGAATACATCCTCCCCTTCAGCACCAACGACCGCCTCGCCCCAACCGCCTGCGAAACCCTCGCCCGCGCCCTCGACGAACACCCCGAAGTCCAACTCGTCTACGGCGACACCTACCTGACCCGCACCCCACACGAAACCTTCGAGTACCATACCCGCTCCGGCATGTATCGCTGGCCGGATTATTCCTACGAAGAACTCCTGCAAACTTGTCAGATCGGCCCGCACCCCATGTGGCGGCGCACCCTGCACGACGAAATCGGCTATTTTGACGAAAAATACCTCTCCGTTGGCGATCAGGAATTCTGGCTCCGCATCGGCGAACGCTACCCGATGTTGCACCTCCCCGTTGTCACCGGCCTGTACTGGGACACGGACGACGCCCTCTCCAAAAAAGGCACCGCCCCCTACGAAGAAATCGCCGAAATCCACGCCCGCTACCAACGCCGCTACCTGAACGCCCTCCAAGAATTTACCGCCCGGGTCCAGCAATCCACCTCCCTCCCGCCCGCCGAACGTCTCTTCCACGCCCGTTTCGGCTTCCTCCCCCGCACGAAAGCGGGCCGCGAAACCCTCGCCTCTCTCCCCATCTCCTCTTCTCCTTTTCTCCTCTTCTCCTCTTCCCCCCTCCCCGCGCCCCGCATCTCCGTCCTCGTCTCCACCTACAACAGCTCAGCCTACCTCCGTGCCTGCCTCGAAGACCTCGAAAATCAAACCATTGCCCATCAGATCGAAATCATCGTCATTGACAGCGGCTCCCAACAAAACGAACGCGCCATCGTCGAGGAATTCCAAAAACGATACGACAACATCCTTTACCTTCGCACCGGGCGCGAAACCCTCTACACCGCCTGGAACCGGGGCATCCAACTCGCCCGCGGGCAATACATCACCAACGCCAACACCGACGACGCCCATCACCCCGCCGCACTCGAACGCCTCGCCGCCGCCCTCGACGCCCACCCCAACGCGGGCCTCGCCTATTCCGATTACGTCTGGACGCCCATCCCCAACGCCACAACCGCTACGATCCAACCCATCCGCACGATCCTCCACCCGCCCTACGAACCCTCCCACGCCCTCTTCTACTGCATTTTGGGCTGTCACCCCATGTGGCGGCGCACCACCTTCGAGCGCATCGGCCTCTTCGACCCGACCTATTCCGTCGTCGGCGATTACGAACTCTTCCTCCGTTTCGTCGCCGCCGGTCTGCGCCCCGTCCACGTCCCCGAAATCCTCAGCTACTTCTACCAAAACCCGTCCGGCCTCACCTACCAGTCCAGCCGAGGCCAGGAAGAAGTCAACGCCCTCCTCCGCAAATATCGCACCGAAACCCCGATCCAAACCCTCTACCGCGTGGATGCCGATCCCGCTCAGATCGCCCGGGCCTGGGTCGCACAGGGGTGCCTCGCCCTCAACTGCCCCGTCCCCTGGCTGGACACCTCGCATCAAGACGCCGATTACGCGCTATTCTGCTTCCAAAAAGCCATCGAGACGGACGCACACTGTTTCCCTGCCGTCCGCAACCTGATCACGCTTGTCCACTTCACGCAAGGACAAGAAGAAAGTCAGGAACTCCTCGCCCTCCTCCCCGCCGAATTTGCCGGTCCCCTCGCCGCCGCCCTCGCCCGGGGCGAACACGAAATCGTCACCGTGCCCGTTTCCCCTCCCGCCGAACCTTTGGTAAATCGTCCTTCCTCTCCAGCCCCTCTCCCTCCGTCCTCCGTCTCCCGTCCCCCGTCTACAGTAGACATCGTCATCCCCATCTACGGGCAACCCGCCCTCCTCCGCCGTTGCGTCGAGTCCGTCCTCGCCACCACCACCGACGCCCACCTCATCCTCGTAGACGACTGCACCCCCGGCGCAGACATCCCCGCCCTTTTCGACACGTGGGACGCCCATCCCTGCATCACCCTCGCCCGCACCCCCACCAACCAGGGTTTCATCGGCACTTGCAAACTTGGCGCGTCCCTCGGCACCGCGCCCTTCCTCCTCTTCCTCAACTCCGACACCGAAGCGCGCACCCCCGACTGGCTCACGAATCTGATCCCAGCCGAAGACAATATCGCCATCACAGGCGCGCGTCTCCTCTACCCCGCCAATATGCCCGGCCCGCTCGCGGGCACGATCCAACACGCGGGCATCGCCCGGAACCCCGCCGGAGTCCCCTATCATCCCTTCCTCGGTCAGCCCGCCGCCCTCCCCGATGCGAACCAACCCCGCGACGTGAACGCCGTCACCGGGGCGTGTTTCCTCATCCGCCGCGCGGTGTGGGATGAATTGGGCGGGTGGGATGCCGCCTTCGGGCGGGGGGTGTATGAGGACGTAGATTTGTGTTGGCGGGCGCGCCAGGCCGGGTATCGCGTCCAGTATCGGCCCGAGGCCACGCTCATCCACCACGAAAGCGCCAGTAAAGCCGCCGATGGTCGTCACACGCTCAACGCCCACACGCAGGAAAATCTCCGCACCTTGCATAATTGTTGGAAAGATTTGGAAAGCGACGAGGCCCTGTTCTTCGGCGGGGAAACGGTCCGAAAATGGAACCTCGCCCGGAAAAAGATTCAACAGGCCCAAACATCCTTCGCCCAAAAACAATTCCACCTCGCGCGGATCGCCGCATCCCAAGCCGCGAACCTGGCCCCCACGCTCCCCGAAGCAGTCCTCGCCTTCGCCCAACTCCTCTCCCATCAGGGCGAACACGCCCAGGCGATCAGCTTCTACCAACAAGCCCTCCGCCTAGCCCCCGCCAATTGGGAAGCCCGTCTCCGCCTCGTAGACGAATACATCACCATCGGCGACCCCACCCACGCCGCGGAAGAACTCGCCCATCTGCAAGCCGTTTTCCCCGCCCACCCCAAAGTTCAACAGCGTGCGGAGATGCTGGCGTTGTTTATGCCCGCGAATGGAAACGGGAAGAATGGGCGTTCAACGAATGGAAATGGGCACGTAGTGACGACTTCAGTCGTTCATGCCGCAAATGGTAAACCTATCAATGGCAAGGAACATCGGCGGAGGAAGAAGGTGCGGTGATGTGTTT
>JABWBV010000489.1 GCA_013359445.1 Anaerolineales bacterium
TAACAATAAGAATGTTGTTGATCTTATAATTCCTGGTTTTATACGAAAATCTATCTTGACAGAGAAGAAATTGGATGAAATACTTTCCCTGGGTCAAATAAGAATCAAAAGTGAATTTCACAAATCGCTAGCGAATATCTTTGAGCATGATATTCAGAAAGAAATCACAAATTCAATCACGAAGTATATAGAGTCAGAAAAAGAAAGAATAATCACAAGAAGAATACAGTATTAATAAAAAGATTAGCCCCCTCCAGGGGCTTTTTCATTTCAGGGTAAAATGGGAGCACAGTTTGAGTTCAGCGTTAGAGTTTCAATAACTTAAACTCCCAACTCAAACTCCCTGCCCTCATGCACTTCACCACCCCCCTCGCCCTCCTCCTCCTCCTCACCCTCCCGATCTTCGCGTACCTCGGCTGGCCCACACGCGGCTATGGACGGGGGCGCGAAATCACCTCCCTCCTCCTCCGCCTCCTCATCGTCCTCAGCCTCATCCTCGCCCTCGCCGGGCTGGAACTCCTGCGCGGCTCAAACCAACTCGCCACCGTCTTCCTCGTGGACGCGTCCGACTCCATGCCCGCGCAGGCCAAAACCGCCGCCACCGACTACATCCAAACCGCCCTGCAAGACATGGGGCCGGACGATCAAGCCGCCATCATCCTCTTCGGGGGCGATGCGCTCGTCGAACGCCCCATGTCACCGAGCAAAGAACTCGGCACCTTCACCTCCATCCCCAACACCGGGCAGACCGACCTCGCCGAGGCCATCCGGCTGGGATTAGCGCTCTACCCGTCCGGGGCGGCGCGGCGCATGATCCTCCTCACCGACGGCGCGACCACTGCGGGCGACGCCGAATCCGCCCTCAATCTGGCCGAAAACTCCGGCGTAGACGTGATCGCCGTCCCCTTTGTCTTCACCCCGCCCGTCGAAGTCCTCCTCACCGACGTGGGCGCACCCGACAAACTCCTGCAAAACGAACGCTTCGAACTCCAATTCACCGTCCGTGCCACCGCGCCCACCCAGGCAGGCATCCGCGTCCTCGCCGCGGGCGAACTCGTCTACGAAGGCACCCTCGCCCTCGAAGCAGGCACCCACACCTACGGCATCCCCCTCACCGCAGGCGAACCCGGCTTCACCAATTACGAACTCCAACTCACCGCCCTCGACGACACCTACTACCAAAACAACGAACTCGCCGCCTACTCCCAAATCGCCGGACCGCCCAAAGTTCTCCTCGTCGCCCCCCCCGCGGGCGAACCCCTCCCCTTTCAAGACACCCTCCGCCCCGACGAATACACCGCCCTGCAAACCGCCCTCGAATTTGCGGGCTTCACCGTCGAATACGCCCGCCCGAACGGCCTCCCCTCCGAACTCCCCCTCCTCGCCGAATACGCCACCGTCGTCCTCGTGGATGTCCCCGCCCGTCAACTCAACAACCGGCAAATGCTCGCCCTGCAAACCTACGTCCGCGACCTGGGCGGCGGCCTCGTCGTCGTCGGCGGCCCCACCTCCTACGGCGTCGGCGGCTACTTCAAAACCCCGCTCGAAGAAACCCTCCCCGTGGACATGCAAATCAAAGACGAACAACGTCGCCCCACCCTCACGATGGTCTTCATCATCGACCGCTCCGGCAGTATGAGTGACACAGGCGGCGGCGTCACCAAACTCGACCTCGCCAAAGAAGCCGCGGCCCGCTCCGTCGAATTCCTCTTCCCCGGCGACCGCGTCGGCGTCATCGCCTTCGACGACCTCGCCAGTTGGGTCGTCCCCATCACCGAACTCAACGACCCTAACGAAGTCACCCGCCTGATTGACGGCATCAGCCTCGGCGGCGGCACCGACATCTACGCGGGCCTGCTCGCCATGTCGCAGGAACTCCCCAACGACCCCGCCAGCGTCAAACACGTCATCCTCCTCACCGACGGCGGCGCGAACCCCTCCGGCATCCCCGAACTCGTCGAACGCATGTACACCGACTACGGCATCACCCTCACCACCGTTGGCGTAGGCAGTGACGCCGCCCCCTTCCTCGAAGACCTCGCCCGCATCGGCAACGGACGCTACCACTTCACCGAAGACCCCGCCAGCATCCCCGCCATCTTCACCGAAGAAACCACCCTCGCCACCCGCTCCTACATCGTCGAAGAAACCTTCTTCCCCGAACTGGCGAGCAATTCCCCCATCCTCGCGGGGATCAACGAAGTCCCGCCCCTGTACGGGTACGTGGGCACCTCCAGCAAAGCCACCGCCCAAACCATCCTCGTCTCCGCGCAGGGCGACCCCATCCTCGCGCAATGGCAATACGGCCTGGGCAAAGCCGTCGCCTTCACATCCGACGCCTCCCCGCGTTGGGCCAAAGACTGGGTCGCGTGGGACGGCTTCCCCGCGTTCTGGGCGCAAGCCATCCGCTTCACCGTCAACCAAAACGTGGACACCGGCCTCTCGATTTCCGTGGAGCAAGATGGGGAAACGGCCAAACTGATCGTGGACGCCCAAACGGACTCTGGTCTCTATCTGAACGATTACACCCTGACCGCAAACGTGATTGACCCGACCGGACAGGTGCAAACCGTTGAACTATCGCAAGTCGCCCCCGGACGTTACGAGGCCCCCCTCGGAAGTACCTCTTCCGCATCCCCCACCGAGCAGGGCGCGTATCTCATCCGCGTGGATGGCACCTCCAGCGACGGCGCTCAAACCCTCGCCGATTTAGCCGGATGGGTGCAAGCCTACTCCCCCGAATACCGCACCCTGCAAGCCGACCCCGACGAACTCCTCAACCTGATGACCATCACCGGCGGACGCCTCACCACCGGCGACCCCGCGGAAGCCTTCGCCCACACCCTCCTCGCCCCCGCCGACACCCGCCCGATCTGGCCCTGGCTCCTCACCCTCGCCGCCATCCTCCTCCCCTTCGACATCGCCGTGCGTCGTTTAGCGGTTGATCGTCGCGACGTTTCCCGCGCGTGGCAGAGAATGATCGGGCGTCTCACCCCCGTCCCGGCGGGTGCGCCCGTGATCCCCGAACGGAGCGAGCGGATGACGACGTTGTTGGGGGTGAAGGAAAGGGTAGGAGAGGAAGGTACACAGGGTAAACAGGTAGATAGGGTAAATAAGGTAGATAGGGTAGATAGCGGGGAGAAAGGGAGAGAAGGGGAAAAGGAGACGGGGAGAGGGGGAGAAGAGGCGAAGAGGAGAGAGGGGGATACGAAGCCGCGAGAGGCGGTGTTGGAGGCGCGGAAGGCGCAGGTGTTTGTCGCCCCGAAGGAAGCATCTGCTCCAACGCCGAAACCTGAACCAAAAGTGGAAGAGGAAGGGGATGGCGACGGGACGACAACTTCGGCATTGTTGGCACGGAAACGGGAACGGCGGCAGAGAAGAGAATAACAACCAACTCATCGAATCTGGTCAAGGACTTGGATTTAGATTCTGGATTTCGAATGAATAATTTTAATAACACACTCCCCAACGAAAATTTAATGCAAGAATTAGGATTGCTTTTGCAAGAAAGCCATCCCCATGATCCGCAACTCCTCGAAATACTGGTGAGGCACTACGGATTGCCCATTTACCGTTTTCTGGTCGTGCTGGTCGAATCCGATATGGACGCGCTCCCACCTCCACCCCTCTATGATCTCGTTTGCCTATCATTCCTCCACGCCTTTGCGCGCTTGAACCGGTTCCAGGAATATGCGGACGTGAATGCGTGGATGTTCAGTTCGGCCTACCAAACCTTTTTGGCGAGAAATTCGACGAATGGCAGAAAATGGAGGGCGAAGAAACCTTCTGTTTCCCCAGAGTTACTTTCTTCGACAATCGCGGCGCTCTATTTTGGTTTTGGATTGGACAGTTCTGCTATCGCCGAGGTGACAACTTCCAGCCAGAATAAAATAGAGGAAAGGATTGAGGCAGATCATGCGGCATTTCAGCCTACGAGAGAAGACAAGCCGTTAACCCTGGAGCAGGTGGATGCCGCGCTCCGGCAAAAATGGCAGACTCGTCTCGCATTAATCACCCTGCCGAACGAGCAAATCGAGATATGGACGGCGCGCATCCAGGAGGCTGTGCCTTATCCCCCTCGGACAAGGTTCACCAATCTGGTTTTTTGGCAAAAGGCAGTTCCTTTCGCTGTTCTCCTGGTAATTTTCATCGGGATTTATCGCGTGGTCTTTGACCGTTCTTTCCAGTGGGCGGACATCCTTCCCGCGACCCCCACACCTGATCCTTATTACGAGCAATTCCGAAACCAGCCAGACGCCCTCCCCTACGCCTCCTGGAACCCTGAACTTCCTGATGAAAATGAACCTTTGCCGAGAGAGGCTTATCTTTTATGGAAATATGACAAATCCGCGCGAGTGGGTACTAATCAAATTACCGATCTGGTCTATTCCCCCGATGGGAGTTTTCTGGTTTTTATTGACCAAAGTCTCCTCAAACTTTTATCGCTTGAACAAGGGGCAATTACGCAATTGGAAAACCCAAAACCGGTCACAAGCGAGTTGGCGCTTTCTCCTGACGGAACACTTCTTGCCGTGGGTGGCGGAAATCATCAGGTGTGGGTATGGGAAGTCCCGTCCGGGAAAAGGCTCCCCGGTTGGAACACACCTACCAATAGCAATATCCTGGCGTTTTCTCCTGATGGGCGAACGCTCGCAACGGCAAATGAAAATTATGTCAACCTGTGGGATGTAAAAAGCGGAACGCTTGTAACCAGGTATGGTTCATTTGCCGAGCACGTCACCAGTCTGGCGTTTTCCCCCGACGGCGCGTGGCTCGCGGTAGGGAATCTAAAAGGCTCTATCTGGATTCAACGGGTGGACACAGGCGAAACCCTGCTGATCTATACTAACCACACCGACATCGTTAACCAGTTGATGTTCACACGAGACGGGAAATCCTTATTTTCAGCCAGTCGAGATGGGACGGCCCTGGTGGTAGCACTAAGCAAAACATTTTCGCAGAAACTCAAAGGCAAAGTCGTTAGAACATTTTTGCATACGAGAGAGCCTGATGACAAATTCTTTGTGGAAGATGTAGCCTTATCCCCAGATGGAAAAACCTTGGTAACAGTTACACGAGATAGTTATATTGCCCCGTGGGATACAATTACCTGGTTGTACCAACAAGCCCCTTTGGGAGGTTTTTATAGGGATTACTCCCCACAAGTGTTTAGCTTGGCATTTTCCCCAGATGGGAAGACACTTTCGATGGGGACAATGGGCGGAGAACTCGAGTTTTGGAAACAGGAGGATATCTATGAGGAGGTAATGGCATTCCCCGAGCCTATCTACTTCCACCGGGAAAACGCTAACATTGTTATAAATAGTTATGAGACTTCCGACTTAAAGGAGCCTACTCCGATTAGTAACATAGAGAGTATTTCAAACCTTGCAGGTTTTGACATCACTAAGCCAGTGACGGAATCCCTACCTTTCCCCGTGGAATTTTCCATGGGAGGCTTTTACCCCGAAGAAAATTTTGCTTGGTTGACATATGTCGCACAGCTTGACACCCAGAGTTACGTCTACTTTTATTACAATGTGTCAAAAATAAAGGAGGCACTTCCCGAACTTAACTAAATTTATTCCGTAGGTAGAACTGCCA
>JABWBV010000490.1 GCA_013359445.1 Anaerolineales bacterium
TTTGCGGTTTTCCTGCATGGCCTGGCAGTTGAACCTACGAAGGTTTCGTAATGGGTGGATACGATCTCAATCGCCGGATTTTTCCACGGGGCAAATGTCCCGCCAAAATCGGGACAGTCAACCGTTCAGGAAAAACCGTTCACGAGTTATCTTAAGGCTTGCCATAAGAATTCCAATCAAAATGTTTAGGTAGACCCAAACACCATGAGCGAAAGCGAAGAAATGTACCTCATCACCATCGCCGGACTGAGCGAGCAAACGCCGGGAACCCCCGTGCCCCTCTCGCACCTCGCCGCGCAACTGGCCGTGCAAACCGTCTCCGCCAACCAGATGATCCGCAAACTCGCCGACGCCCACCTCGTCCGCTACGAGCCGTACAAAGGCGTCGAACTGACCGACAGCGGGTGGTTACAAGCCTGGCACGTCCTGCGCCATCGCCGTTTGTGGGAGGTCTTCCTGGTCGAAAAACTGCACCTCTCCCTCGAAGAAGCCGACGCCCTGGCCTGCCGCCTGGAACACCTCACCCCGCCGGACGTGGCCGAAAAACTCTCCGACTTTTTGGGCCACCCGTCCGTTAGCCCGCAGGGGAAACCCATCCCCACAGTAGAGGCCACAGCCCCACTCGCCCACCAACCCCTCGCCACCCTCTCCGCCGGACAAACCGCGCACATTGTCGCGTGGGATGCCCCGCTTCCCGCCCAAAAATTTTTAGAAACCGAGGGCCTGCGCCCAGGGGTGGCAATCACCGTCCTCGGCACGGGCAGTACGGGCGCGATGCTCCTCCGCACTGGCGACCGCACCAACGGGCACCAACTTCACCTGGACGCCACACTCGCCCAAAGCATCCTTGTCCAAAGCCCCGCCTCCTGATTTCTCATATGGATCATTCTCCAGCCTCCTCCCTCCCCTCTGCCGCGGCCATCGCCCTCATCGGGCATCCGAACGTCGGCAAATCCGCCCTCTTCCAACGCCTGACCGGGCAACGCGTCATCGTCTCCAACTACCCCGGCACCACCGTAGAACTCACGCGCGGCACCGCCCGCGACCTCCCCGACACCGCCATCATCGACACCCCCGGCGTCATCACCCTGCCGCCCCACACCGAAGACGAATTCGTCACCGCCCGCGTCCTGCTGGACGAACCGTTGCAGGCCATTTTGCAAGTCGGGGATGCCAAAAACCTGCGCCGCACCCTCTTTCTCACCGTACAACTTGCGGAAATGGGGCGTCCGCTCGTGTTGGCGTTAAACATGATGGATGAAGCTGACGCACGCGGGGTCCGGATCGCGCCCGAACACCTGGCAGGACAGTTAGCGATCCCGGTCGTCCCCACCACGGCCACGCGCGGGGCGGGCATCTCCGAACTGACCTCGGCCTTGCGCAGGGTTAAGATCCCCCAATTCCGATTAAGCTACCCTGTGGAAATCGAAACCGCCCTGGCCGAGATCAGCCTTCGTATCCCGGCCCCGCCCATCGCCCCCCGTGCGCTCGGCCTGTTCTGGCTAAGTGGGGACGTGGTCACGAGCGAGTGGCTCCAAAAACACCTCGCCCCGAACCTCTACGCCGACCTCCTCACTTTACGGGACGAGGTCCAACGTTCGTTTGTCGAACCGCTTTCGGCAGTGATTCAAAAAGTGCGTTTGCGGTTTGTCGAGCAGTTGGTCTTGGGTGTCATCAAAGAGACCGGGCACCGCGGCACGGGGGTCAACGCCCTGTTGGGGCGGTGGGCCACACATCCGGTCTGGGGGTGGGTCTTTTTGGCGGGGGTGTTGTATAGCCTGTACTGGTTTGTGGGGATTTTCGGGGCAGGGACTCTCGTCGGGTTGTTGGAAGAAAATTTGTTTGGCGAAGTGATCAACCCGTGGGTGAACGCCCGGCTCACCGAAACCATTCCGTTCCCATTCGTGGTTGAATTTCTCGTCGGCGACTACGGCCTGTGGACGATGGGGATGACGTATGCCCTCGCCCTGATTTTGCCGATTGTGACGACGTTTTTCCTGGCGTTTGGCATTTTGGAAGACTCCGGCTACCTGCCCCGATTGGCGGCGTTGAGCAACCGCCTGTTCCAAACGTTGGGGCTGAACGGGAAAGCGGTTCTGCCGATGGTGCTCGGCCTGGGGTGTGTGACGATGGCGACGCTGACCACGCGGGTGCTGGAAAGCAAACGGGATCGGTTCCTCGTCACGCTGTTACTGGCGCTGGCTGTCCCCTGCTCCGCGCAATTGGGCGTGGTGATGGGGATGCTCGCGGGGATTTCGCTCACCGCGACGCTGATCTGGGCAGGCGTGGTGGCGGTGATTCTGCTGGTCGTCGGGTGGTTGGCCGCAAAAATCACCCCCGGCGAACGGAGTGCCCTGCTCGTGGAACTGCCCCCCATGCGCTGGCCGATCCTCTCGAACGTGGTGGTCAAGACTCTGGCGCGGCTGGAGTGGTATCTCAAAGAGGTCGTCCCCCTGTTTTTGATCGGCGCGGCGGTGATGTTTGGGCTGGACAAACTGGGGGTGCTGGACGCCCTGAGCCGGGCGATGGAACCGCTCGTGGTGCAGTGGTTAGGCTTGCCCGCGGAGGCGAGTTCAGCGTTTTTGATGGGCTTTTTACGGCGGGATTTTGGCGCAACTGGCCTGTTCGTGATGGAGGCGCAGGGGTTGTTGACCCCGTTGCAAGTGGTTGTGGCAATGGTGACGGTGACGCTGTTCATCCCCTGCGTGGCGAGTGTACTGGTGATTGCGAAAGAACATAGCAACCGGATCGCGGCGGGGATGGTGGTGTTTGTTTTTCCGCTGGCGTTTGTGGTCGGCGGGTTGTTGTACCGGCTGTTGAGGGCAATGGGGTGGGGTCTATGACGATGATCACCTGTACGATGTGCGGCACGCAGTTTGACCCGGTCACGAACCCCGCGTGCGGTGCGTGCCCCCTCCACGGCGGATGCTCGACCGTGTGTTGTCCTACGTGTGGCTATTCCACGATTAATCCTGATCAATCCAGGTTGGTGAAGATGTTTGCTGTGCTTTTTCCGAAGAAAACGACTGAAGTCGTTACTACGAAGACGAATCGAACGTTGGCGGATGTGAAACCGGGGGATGAAGTCAAAGTGGCCGGGTTTGCGCCTACGCTGTCCCCGGCGCGGTTGGCGCATTTACAGGCGTATGGGCTGGTGCCTGGCTACCCGGTGCGGGTGGTGCAACAAAAGCCCGTGACCGTGGTGCAGGTGGATTTTGTGGAACTTGCGTTGGAAGATGAGTTGGCGCGAGGGGTGTGGGTGGCGTGATGCGTGATGCGTGAAAAGCGATGGGGATTTTATGAACTTGCGCGAGGGGAGCATCCTGAGCGGAGCGGCAATTTACTCAAGGCCACATATTACTGATGTCCAGCGCAGTCGAAGGATGCGGGGACTGCAACTCACGCCACTATATTCGGCTCAAAATCCTTCCAAAACTCCCCCGGAATCCGAATCGGACGAAAACTCTCCGTACTTACCCAAACATACAACGTATTCACCCGCGCAAGCAGTGCCCCGTCATGGACGCGGCGAATGAGGTAGTGCCGCGTCGCGGTCGAACGGCGTCCGTTGGAAACCCAGGTTTGGATCGCCAGTTCATCATCCATCAACGCCGGTTGGAGATATTCAATCCGATGCTGGCGCGGGATGATGGCAAATCCCGCCTCCGCCATCCGTGGCATCGTCCAGCCAAACGCCGCCCCGACTTGAATCCCCGTATCTTCGATATACGACAAATACACGGCATTGTTCACATGCCCCACTCCGTCCACATCCCGCCATTCGACGCGGCGGGTGGCCGTAAACATGCCGGGCGGCGCGGGCGGGGGTTCGGGGAACGGGACACGTTTCCCCTCTTGCGCGGGGATGCCGGGCGGTATGCCTTCGGGGAAAAAGGCCGCTTTGAGATGATCGGGAATGGCGACCGGGCGGGAGGTGGCGGTGTCGAGGTAAATCCAATCCGTTTGGGCACGGGCAATCGGGTCGGGTCCCCCGTTTTTGTAGAATTCGTACATCCTTCGGGAACGCACCCGGCGGAAATCGTCCACCCAGGTTTTGATCGTCAGCGTATCGCCGTACACCAGCGGGGCCAGGTACTCAATCTCCGTCTCGCGGATGAGCCACGATTGGCCCAGCGCGGCATAGCGCGCAAAGTCGTACCCCGCGGCGGCAGAGGCGGCAAAAGCGGCCTCCTGCATGTAGCGGAGGTAGGTGGCATTGTTGACATGCCCGTGGGCATCACATTCGTAAAAGCGGATGGAGAAGGGGTGTTCGTAGACGAGGGGCATGAGCATGGGGCGATTTTACCCGCAAATTCACCCGTCGTCCCCGTATTTGGGTGTCATGCGCGTAAACGGCCCGGCCCCGTAAACTTTAAGAGTGTCGGTAGCCTGATCGATCTCCAGGCGCAACTGGCCCGTTCCCGACGAGGGTTCACTGCCCTGCATGTTATACAACTCCAGGATTAGCACATTGCCTTCTTCGCTCAGAATTCGGTAATTGCCGTTCAACTCGACATTTTGGTTAAAACAACAGGAGTAATTGTAAAAATACCCGCCATCGAAAGTCCACACCACGGTTAAATGGGACTCGGCGGGCAGGTTGCGCAGATGGGGTTCTTCGAACTGCCACTCACCTTGAATGAAGGTTTCGTTGGCTCCCATGCACCCCGTGAGGAAAATGATCAAAACAAAGCACACACCCCAGGTAAAACGTCGCAAAGATCGCATAAGGCCTCCAAAAAATTGCTCCTCCATTCATCATTACTCTTGGAGCCGAAGCAGAGTTCAAATCAACACGCAACCCGCCTGCCAACTTCCCGTATAGTATAATGCGCCCCTGGAGCAAAAATTATGGCCAACGAAAAAAAATCCCGAAACCTTACCAACCCTGGCGGAATCTTTTCCGGCATTAGTAACCAACTCAAACTCATCGTCCGGTTAATGGCTGACCGGCGCATCAACCCCCTCATCAAACTGCTACCACTCGGCACCCTGGCCTACCTCATCACTCCCGACCTTGTCCCCGGCCCCATCGACGACGCCATGATCATCTGGCTCGGCACTGCCGCGTTTGTCGAACTTTGCCCGCCCGACATCGTCAAAGAACACCTCGACGACCTCAAAAACACCCTCCCCGGCGAATGGCGCGACAAAAAAGACAGCGGCGAGGACGTGATCATTGACACGGAATATAAAGACCTGGACTGAACGAAAAACGTAGATAACTGCTCAGGTTTAGAGAGTTTTCTCCACCCTGGCTGAGTGGTGACAAATGTAAAACATAAAACGAAAAACCCTGGCGAAGATGCCAGGGTTTTCGTTTTAAAGGAATCTCCGTGTTTCCTTCCATCTGTGGGAAAATACCTCTATGAAAATCCCCATCCTCTTCACCGCCCAACCCACCGCCGCGACCCTGGCCTTACACGAACTCCAAAACGCCCTCCCCGGGACCCGCATGGAGCGCTGGATCACCCCCGGCGTGGGACTGGCCCAGGCCTCTGGCGACTGGCGCACCCTTGCAGGCACCCTCCTCCAAAACCCGCCCATCTTCCTCCGCCACCTCTGCCCCGCCCCCATCCACATCCCCCTCGAACTCG
>JABWBV010000491.1 GCA_013359445.1 Anaerolineales bacterium
CCTCGCCAGCGGACAGCCGTTCAGCATCCCCGCCAACGTTCGCATCCTCGGCACGATGAACACCGCCGACCGCTCGATTGCCCTCGTAGATTTTGCCCTGCGCCGCCGGTTTGCCTTCCTCGCCGTCCCGCCCAACTTCGACGCCCTCCGCCACTACCACGCCCAACAGGCCCCCGCTTTTCCCGTCGAGACCCTGATCGCCCTGCTCGAACGTGTCAACACCGCCATTGAAGACCCCCACTTCGCCCTCGGCCAATCCTTCTTCCTCCGCCCCCACCTCGCCGCCGAACTCGAAGACATCTGGCGCACGGAGATTGAGCCGTATTTGGAAGAGTATTTCTTCGACCAACCGGAGATGGTGGAGGCGTTTCGGTGGGAGCGGGTACAAAGGTCGTTAATGACATCACGATAAAAATCAGGGAGATTTCCATGCCCAATACTGTCGCTTACATGGATGAATCGGGAAGTTTACCGGACATCAAAAGCCCTTATGTGGTGCTTGCCGCGATTGTGACCCAACATGAGCGGGATTTGAAAAAAGTTGTGCGAATTGCTGGGAGCAAATTAAAGCAAAATCAACTCAAAAAACGTGGGGGCAAAGAAATCAAATGGTGGAATGCCCCCGATGGAACCCGCGTGCATGTTCTTCAAGCGCTGGCGCAAAAAGACATTCAGGTTTTTTGGGTTGCCATTGAAAAACAGGGGCAACGGATTGAAGATTCCCCGGAAAACTATGGTTTGATGGTGGGCGAGTTACTCAGGGAATGTCTGGCTTATCATCCGCAATTGAAAGTTGTGGTGGATATGCACTTCAGTGTTCTCTCTCAGCGAGAGCAATTTGATCGCATTGTGTCGGAATATTGCCAGCTTTCCGAGCCGCTTGTACACATGGACAGCCAACAAGATGCCGTGATCCAACTGGCAGATTTTGTCGCAGGCGCAATCCTTTCCCGCCTGACAGGAAAAGGAGAGTTTGCAAATTTGATTGAAGAGAAGGTTGTTGTCGGAAAAACGATTAAATGGCTCCCCCTGTATAAAAACAAAAAACGGTAGAAATGCCGGGTGGTATTTACCCAAAAGGGTGAACCGCTGTAACCAGCCGTCCTACACAAGCCCGGACTTACTTCCTGCCGTACATGTTCATGCTATCATACTTAGCTCAGTAAGTCAATTTTCGATGTCTCCTCTCACCCTCCCCGAATACCAACCCCTCCGCATCCCCCGCGCGGAACTCCGCGATGAGTGGGGGATGAAACTCTATCGGCAATACGCGCCCCAAATTCAGGCCGAGCCTCCTTCGCTTGCCGATGACGCGTGGAATCTGACGAATTTGGGGTGGGCGGGGTACATTCCATTGGGGCAGGGCACAGGGCTTTTTCTTCAGCCGAAGGTGCCGCTGGCGAATTTGTTCGGGATGATGGGGTATGCGTACCGTCTGGGGGAGTTTTTAGATGCGGGGGTGTACCAAAGCGCGTCGGTGGGGGAGTTTTATGAGCAGTTGGCGTACATTCTCGCACGGCGGGTGCTGGCCCGGGCGCGGCAGGGGTTATACCGGGAATATGTGCCTAAAACCGAGACCCTGCCTTACATTCGCGGGCGTCTCGTTCTCCAACCGTCCTCGGTCTTCCGTCTTCCGTCTTCTGTCCTTTGTCATTTTCACGAACATACCGCCAACATCGAAGACAACCAAATCCTCGCGTGGACGCTCCACACGATTGCCCGGAGCGGATTGCTGACCCCGCGCGTGGCGCCCACCGTCCGGGCGGCGTACCGTGCCATTTCGACTACGCTCAATGCAAGTTTGGCCGGAGCAGGGACGCTGAACCCGGTCGCGGTGGGCACGCTGTCGGGGCGCTCGTACACCCGTTTGAACCCGGATTATCGCGGGTTGCACGCGCTGTGCCGTTTTTTTCTCGATCATGTTGGGCCTCAGCATCAGGCTGGGGATCAGGCTATGATTCCGTTCCTGGTGGAAATGGCGCGGCTGTTCGAGCAATTTGTGGCGGAGTGGTTGCGGGGGCATTTGCCCGAAGGCATGTCGCTCCGGGTGCAGGAGCGGGTGGCGTTGGGCGAGGCCGGGGATTTGCACGCCCGCGTGGATTTGGTGCTATACGACGAGACCGGGCGCGCTTCGATGGTGCTGGATACGAAATACAAAACCCCCGACCATCCCGCGCCGGAAGAGGTGTTTCAGGTGGCGGGGTATGCGGATTTGAAGGGGTGCGGGGACGCGTTTTTGGTGTATCCTGTGCCGTTGAAGCGTCCGCTCGATGTGCGTGTAGGCGATGTGCGCGTGCGAAGTGCAGTCTTTCCGCTAGAGGGAGATTTGGAACAAGCGGGGAGGCATTTTTTGGCCATTTTCGTATAGAACCGTAATGAACTACCGCCCCGCGCCTTTCTTTCGTATTTTGCCCCTTTTGGGGGCGCTCGCCTTTCTCGCGTTTGCCGTGCTTGGTTTCCTCGTCGCGGTGGTGGAAAAAGATGCGTTCGGCTGGTGGTTTTGCGGCGGGGCACTGCTCCCCGTCGGATATTTCATTTTCAACGCGTGGCAAGTCGCCTACACCGTCACCCTCCACCCCGAGCATCTCACCGTCCGCCGCCTGGGTCGGGAAACGATCCTCCCCTACACACAGATCACCACCGCCACCCTTCGTCAAAACACTCTTACTCTGCACGCCTCAAGCCTCACGTCTCACGTCTCACGTCTCACACTCTACGGCGACCCACCCGGCCTCACCGCCCTGTACGCCGCCCTCCGCCCCCGCATCCCCATCCTCCAACAAGCGCAACAAGCCGCTCGCACCCGCGCCCTCCCCTTCGTCTACCGCCGGAACAGCACCTCCGAAACGGTTTCCGCCCTGGCCATCATGGGGTTAGGGGTATTTATGGGGTTTGTGCCCCTCATGGGGTGGCAAACCGGGAGTTTTGAAAACGCGCTCGATAGCTGGTTGATGACCCTTTGCCTGGGCGGCATGGGCCTGCTTCTGCTCCCCCTCGGCTTTTTTATGCTCGGCGATGTCGTACGCGCCATCACCTTTGACGTGGATCGCATCACTGTTCAACGGCTTTGGCGCGCCCTAACCTATTCCACCCTCGATCTGCAAACCTTCGACGTGCAAGCCGAAACCCGCCGCACCCGCGCTGGCCCCCGCACGTTCTACACCCTTCACCTGAAATTTGACGGTACCACCCTCGATATCCCCCCCACCTTCGACGACACATTTGGCACCCGCCAGGAACAAGCCCGGCTCGAACTCGAAGATTTACGCGCCACCCTCCTCCACAACTATCCCATGGTCCTCATCGAACGCCCCGCCACCACCACCTACGCCCCGCAAAACGAATGGGGCCGCGGCTGGATTCTCCGCATTTTCCACATCAAACCCTACCATCTTACCATCCAGGAAGAAGACTACGGCGAAATCCACCGCAGTGCCGCCAGCATCCACTACGTCTTCAGCCGCCCGGTGGTCGAGGGCCTCACCCGCCTCCAGACCGTAGATGGCGCCCTGCTCTACACCCCCGAGGGCCGCTACCTGATCTTCCACGACATGGGCCAACTCATCGTTTTTGACTTGCAAGAAGAACGGGCCTTTCACCGGGAAACCCGCGACGGCTATTTGCGCGGGGTGCGTTTGGACGGAACGACCCTCCATGCCCAACTGCTTCCGCTCGGCAAACCCGCCTCGACGTTTATCGATTTACCCTCCATTCCGCTAGATCACGTGGCCGATCATCTCCAACCCGGCACAGGCATCGCGCCCCCCACGCCTCGCAAAGCGCCCCCACCCCCCGCCACCCCCGCCGACCGCGTGAACGCCCTCCTCGACCACGCCCGCTCCCTCGGAGATCGCCTCCCCGAAGAAATGGAAACCCTCCGCGACACCCTCGGCGACCTCGGCCCCGACGCGTTCCCCGCCCTTCACGCCGCGGCCCGGTTGTACTCAACCGCCCGAGCTACCCAAGACCACACCCTCCTCGAACTCCTCGTCACCGTCCTCGTAGATAGCGCATACCCCCCCGCCTTCCCCGACTTCGTCACCTGGCTCGACCACCCCAACGACGAAATCCGCTACTTCTGCGCCTCCGCCCTCGATCAAATCGCCGACAAACGCTTTGGCATTGACCGGATGATTGACCGGGGTTGGGTGCAACACGACCAAATCCGCACCACGATTCCGGCGATCAAAGACTGGTGGGCAAAAGGCGGTCAGCACCGTGTCCCCACCCTGGCAACCTGGCACAAACACGCCTCCGCCCCTCCCATCCCCGACCTGCATAAATGGTTCAACTTCGTCGAACTCAATCCGGGGTGGGTCAAATTCGGCGATGGTGTGGTGGCGCAAAAAGAACGGAGGTTCACCCTCCCGCGCAACCAGGGCACGCACATCGTCGGCGGACAGGTATGGTTTGCGGACGCGGGGCCAGTGTTCGCCGCGTTCGTGATGGATTCGGATTTGGGATGGGTCAGGGAGGTGTACGTGAAAGAGGAGGGGAAGTGGGAGGATGTCAGTGCGCGGATGGCGCGGGCGGAGCCGAATTTCAGGTTTTAAACCAACGCCAAAGCCACCCCAATCAGCGCCGCCAGCACGCTCACGAACATAAATCGGTACACGATCTGCTGTTCGCTCCAGCCCATCAGTTCAAACGTGTGGTGAATGGGGCACATCAAAAACACCCGGCGTTTTTCCCCGTAACGGCGAAGGGTATAGCGGAAATAGAGCAATTGGATCGAATCCGTGACCGCCTCAAAGACGAAGATCAGCCCAATGACGGGGAATAACAACCACTGCCCGGTCATCAGCGCGGAAATCGCCAGCACAGCCCCCAGCGAAAGCGAACCCGTATCCCCCATAAATACCCGCGCGGGGTGGGCGTTAAACCACAGAAAACCGAGCAAACTCCCCACCATCACAAAATCAAACACCGCCAGGTAAAACTGCCCCTGCAAAATCGAAATCACCCCGTACGCGGCATACGCCACCGCGGCCACGTTCCCCGCCAACCCATCCAGCCCATCCGTGATGTTGACCGCGTTCGAGACGGCCACGATGACAAAAATGGCAATGGGGATATACCAAAACCCCAAATCAATCTTAAATGGAATGAACGGGATCGCCACGCTCCGCAGACCTAACCCGTAGTGCAACGCGAGCGCCACGCCCAACGCCAACACCAACTGCCCCGCGAATTTGGCCTGGGCGGTGATCCCTTCCGATTTCCGTGCCCCGCGCACCCCTTCCCAATCATCCACCGCGCCCAGGAGGGCGTACAACACCAGTGCCACGAGCGGGATCAGGATCGAGCGGCCTTGTTCCGCCCCTTTCACCACATTGGCGACGTTGATCATCGCGATGACGAACAGGGTGGGCAACACGAACATGATCCCGCCGAACGTCGGCGTGCCCTGTTTCGTCAGGTGGTGCGACACGACCGCCGCCGCCCCCCGCAAGCGGATGTTTTTCCCCATCCGAAAGTGGATGAGCGTGCGAATGATTACATCGCCCCAAATAATGGTGAGCCAACAAGCGAGGATGCCAAGGAAAATTGCGATAGACATGGGGATCGTGATACGTGATGCGTGATT
>JABWBV010000492.1 GCA_013359445.1 Anaerolineales bacterium
GTGAATGATGTGTGCGTGAAGTTGGGCAAGCCGAACGTGTACGGGAGCATCTTCCGGTTTGACGGGCAGGTGACGGTGTTTGACCCCAGCCAGGGCGGGCCATGCTATCGTTGTCTGTTCCCCGAACCGCCCCCGCCGGGCATGGTACCTTCGTGCGCGGAGGGCGGGGTGTTGGGCATTTTGCCGGGCACGGTCGGGACGTTGCAAGCGACAGAGGCGATCAAACTCATCCTGGGGATTGGCGACTCGCTGGTGGGCAAGTTGATGTTGTACAACGCGCTGGATATGTCGTTCGATTTTGTGAAACTGCGCCGCAACCCGGCCTGTGTGGTGTGTTCCAAACCCGCCGATGAGATCGTGTTGATCGATTACGAGGAATTCTGCGGCCTGCCGATGCACGATCACGAGCAGGAGTCGGCGGGGGCCGGATGGGACATCACCGTGCAGGAGTTGAAGGCGAAGCTGGACGCGGGCGAACAGGTGCGGATCATTGATGTCCGCGAGCCGCACGAGTGGGAGATTTCCCACCTCGAAGGGGCGGTCCTGATCCCGCTCGGCGACCTGCCCGCGCGGATGAACGAACTGGACACGGCTGAATCTCTGGTGATGCAGTGCAAAAGCGGGGCGCGCTCGGCGCGGGCGCTGGAGATGCTGGTGGGGGCGGGGTTCAGGAAGATCAAGAATTTGAAGGGGGGGATTAATGCGTGGGCGCGGGAGGTGGATCCGCGTTTGCCGGTGTATTAAGGTGAAAAGAGCGGTGCATGAGGCGCGCCGCTCTTTTTTTGCGGGGGAATAAGTGATTTTTCGGGGCCAGGTTATTGAATGAGGGGGAGGTAAATGAAGTAGATGGTGGGCGGGGTCGTCGGGGTGATGGTGGGGGAGGGAGTCATGGTGGGGGTCGGGGTGATGGTGGGGGTTGGCGTTGGGGTTGTTGTAGCACTTGGCGTCAGCGAAGGTGTCGTGGTCGGTGTAGGCGTTGGGGTGCTTGTTGCGGATGGTGTCATGGTTGAAGAAGCAGTAACGGTGGGAGTGGGTGTCTGCGTGGGTGTGATCGTTGCAGAGGGAGACGGAGTAATCGTTGGCGTTTGTGTTTCCGTGATCATTACGGTAGGTGTGATCGTGACTGTTGTGGTGATAGTTGGAGAGGGGGTAGGGGGCGGTGGGCTTACTTCCACCTCATACGCACCGATATCACATCCTGTTCCTTGCGGGCGAAGAATCCCCCGTTGATCCTCCGTGATGAGTAAGCCGTTGAGGTCGGTGCAACTTCCCGTGTCGATCGCGGGACTGCCGATAAGCAACGGGTGGGTAAGGGTTGCCCCCCCATGATCGCCAAGCGGGCCAAGCAAAGGATCCATCCCGGTGAGGTCGCCTGTTGAGGGAGAAAACGCGCAGCTTGTGATCTCTTCAAACAGATTATAGCCCCCGGATAGGGGGGCGATTCCCGCACAATCATTTTGGGTGCCTCCGTTATCCAGATTATTGGCGATGATGCTGTTTTTGAGATTGAAGTTTGAGCCACTGATATAAAGTCCGCCTCCATCGCCCGTCGTGTTGTTATCATAATTGGAGATATTATCTACGATGGTCGCGTTGTTGAGGAAGACGGCGTTTCCCCAAATTCCCCCTCCAGAGAGATAGGCTTTATTGGCACTGAGCGTTGTATTATAGAGCTTTAACTCATCATACGTAAGAATGCCTCCGCCATCCTTTGTCGCCAAATTGTTATAGATTAGACTGTTGATGAGGGTAACAGCTTCTGAATTTGAGATTGCGCCGCCATACTGGGCCGTGTTGTTCTCAAAGGTGGAATTGACAATTAATATTTTTCCATAACTTGTCGTTTCGTTCGCATTGTAAAGGCCACCGCCTTGGTAGGCGGTATTCTCCGCAAAGCGACAATTAAAAATGGTCATGTCTGCCCCATTGATTAGATCGGCATAGAGACCTCCTCCCGTTGCGGTACTCATCGTGCTGTTCCCCATGATCTCACAGGCGGAGAGGGTTGAGTCGCTTCCTTCCGATCCATATGACACCAGATAAATTCCTCCCCCACCCCCTCCATTACTGTGATTATTGTTGATTTTGCCGTTGTGAAAGTAGAGTCTGCCGTCGTTCATATAAATTCCTCCCCCTTTACCCATTCCAGGTTGGTTGCCTATGATGTCCGTTTGCGTAAGGGTTATTGCCGCTGAGGAATAAATCCCCCCACCGTTCGAATAGAAGGTGGTATTCCCGTTGATTGAGGAGTTATCTATAAACATTTTTCCTGAACTCTGGTGAATTCCGCCTCCGTACCATCTTGCATGATTTGCTTCAATGAGACAATTTTGCACGATGACCTTGCCAAACGTGGAGGCGATGCCCCCTCCGATTACACCTGAATAATTTTGATGAATTCTGCATTGAGAAAGCGTCAGGTTTTCACGATTTAAGATACCCCCTCCCCCTTCTGTTGCACTTCCATTTTGGATCGTCAAAGCCCGGATAGTCACAGAGATAAAGTCAGCATTGCTCAGGTTATCAACCTGGATATTCGTTCCTACGATATCCTGGCCGTCAATAACCGTCGTGGTCATCGTTTCTCCATTAAGAGTCAAGTTATCCTTGATCCATAACGGGCCCTCACTCAACAAATACGTCCCAGCGGGCAAATCCACGTCATCGGTCGTGGTCAGCGCATTCGTCTCCTCAATCGCCGCCCGCAGAGAACAACTCCCATTGCTATCCGCGCAATTTCCATCGCCGGGCGCGGCGTCGTGCGTGTCGGTGGTGGTGTTGACGGTAAAGGTAGCATTGGTACGTGCGGAGGCAGTCCATAACCAACCCAGGCCAATCAGGATGATCAGGTTAAAGCCGATCACGAACAAAATTCCCGCAAATTTATTCAGTTTTGTGTTCATATGAAATGCTCCAAAAAAAATAAGTCTTTGGACAAAGCCATTCATTCCATGCCCATCATGATTTTAGCAGGCTTTTTTCTGGCATCCGCCCAAAAGTGTAATTTGCCACAAAATTTTGGAGGCAGGTATCATTTTTTTCCGGTGAGACGGTGCTAAACTTTTTTTATCCCCAGGCAGGCCCGCCATTCCGGGATAATCAACAACTCGTTTCTGCTGAGAAACACATCATCCAGGAGGTTTATCGTTATGGCTAAGAAAATTCAAGCCTGGGCTCCCTATGGCCCTCGTCTGGACTTGCAGGATCCGCTCACGAGCGAGGAACTGATCAAGAACATTATTATGGCGACCAATCAAAGCCGTGGGAGTGTCCTGGCTGTCCTTGCGGAGTTGGACGTTCAACTGGAAAGCGGTCTGTCTGCCGGGCGCGTGGTGCATCTGCCCAACGGTACCCACTTCAAACCGGTGGGTAAAAAGGATGGCAAGATCACGCTCAAAGTGCGGGTCAATCCTGCGCTGGTCAAAAGGGTCAATGCGGAGTTTCACGGCAAATGGCATAATGCCGCCAACATTGGCCTGACCGAGGCAGAAATTATCGCAATCTGGAATGAGAAGAATCCGACCGATCAGGTTGCCTGAATCCGTTTGACAATTGAATAGATTCAACACAGCCGCTCAATGAGCGGCTGTGTCATTTAAAGAGCCTTTTCAACCAGGTATGGCCGAGTTGCGCTTGCGGGAAGCCCCCTTTTTACAAGTCTTTCCAACGATTTAAAAGTGAAGCCCGTTTCACGACGGAGTTAAACGGGTTTCACGAGGGAATTAAATACGTTTCACCGCGATGTAGAACGGGTTTCATTTGATGCTGAGGTTTGGAGTTGGGCACAGTAAAAATCGGGTTTTTCCTTTCCTGTATGGAGGCCTTTTTTGCAAAGGTTTTATTTCAATCTTTCGTCACAGTTTGCAGGGCAAAAACCCGGTTTTTGGCGCAACGGTCACGCGTCCTCTTTACCAAATTTGTTTGACTGCACGGGCGTTTTTTTGAGAAGTAAGTCAAAAATTTCATCCCGTAAACGAACAGGGGAATATACTGTTTGTATTTTGACACGTAAGAGGGGCAACCCCGCTTGCATTAAGACTTTATTTTTGAAATCATCTCGCGCTTGTTTATCTGGATGGAGATGGGTACTATCATCCAGTTCGATGGCAAGTACCGGGCGAAATGTCCGTTTTTCGCAGACAATAAAATCCAAATGTTTGCAATTCACCTGATTGTTGTAAAATTTCCGGTCACCCGGTTCGTTGCTTATATGGAGGACATCGCCCATACGGACTTTCGCAAAGGCCCAATAATCCCATTTGAGCGCGTCGAGCAGGGCGTTGAAGAATACTTTTTCTCGATAGGTAAACAGGGATTCCCACATTTGATAGATCGGGGGTTCAGTGGATGGAATGGTGAGTTCGGGTGCAACAAGGGGTGGTGTAGAAGGCGGTGTAAGCGGTGAGGCGGAAGGCGTTTCAAGCTGGGGCGTAGGGGAAGCGGAAGCGGGTGGAGTTTTAAATAAACCAAGTTTTTGAAATATCTTTTTGAAGAATTGTGCGAGTTTGCGAAGCATGAGATTATTCCTTTAGGCTCCAATTTCGCACAGTAAAAACTGGGTTTTTTCTTTGCCATTAGGTGTCTTAGTTTGTAGAGAGACCTACCTAAATAAATTCATTTTCTTATGAAATAATATACTCGATATCATCATTAATCATTTTCGTCCGAAGAATTTCAAATTCTATAGGTGTTAAACAGCATACTGGTAGAAAACTGTAGTTAGTAAAAACAGAAAACACATACTCCTCAAAATCTGGGGGTGAGCTAAGATAATTTATTCTGATAGATTCCCCTGTCAAATCAAAACGAGTTTCATAATCAACATTAAAAGGTCCTGCTAATAGAGTGGGCCAATTTAAAACAAACGTTTTGAAATCATCAGTGTGGCTATTAAATTCTACCGTGAACTTTTGCTCTCCAATTCGGATTTTGTAATGGTTATTGTCGTTTATATCCTTTGAAATCACAACAGTTATATCAATATGATTCTTCCACATTTTCAATTGCCGAGTTAGCTCTACAAATGCATTGATTGAGTAAAAACCTGGGTGGTTACTGGTTATTGATCTTCCCCAATCTTTTGGAGAAAAATGTTTGTAATCGATAATATATCCAGCTTTCCCGTATTCAAGTTCAACGTGAAATGAAATTCTTAGTGAATTCATTGTGAGAATCTTTCTTGCTTGGTGTAGTTCTCTACTTTGTTCGATACTCAAGTTATTAATAAATTCAACTAATTCATTGAACGCTTCGTTTGAAAATATTTGATATTTACCATCATGAGTAATTAAGTATTTCCCGCTTACTTCTTCTGTTCTATAAGGCCCATAAAGAGTTTCTTCATCTAGAAGTTGAATTGTCACCTTGTACGCTTGTGAAGATTCTTCATCAGCCTGAATAGAAGTGCCGAGATAATAGTTTGCCATAATACTATCGATATTTTTATGTGCATCTATTTCGTGACCATTCCTACAAATTATTATTTTCTTTTCTACCGTACATCTAAAAGCTAAAAGTTGACCAGTCATAGGGTAGACTGTGGTTTGCCAAAACCAACAACAGGAGAACCCCATGACTGATCGAAA
>JABWBV010000493.1 GCA_013359445.1 Anaerolineales bacterium
GCGACTGGCTGGAGCATGGCGGTCCTTCCCCTCGGGCCGGCGAGTAGGACCTTCGCCGGCGCGAGGAAGGGGTTGGGGGACGGAGAGTGTCCGTCCCCCTCGTCCCCGACGAGGGGGACCTTCGCCGCGTAGCGCGCGAAGAGGGGGAGTAATTTGCAGCTTGATGCCTCCACCCCGTGGGGTGGAGGCTGACGAGCGTCAGGACTTGGATGGATAGCACTACGAGTCGCCGTCATTCCGACCGAAGCGAAGCGGAGTGGAGGAATCGTCGTGCTTCGATATGTGTTAGAGCCGGACGATCCCTCGGCAAGCTCGCGATGACGGAGCGGCGGCATTCAAAGCGCGGGCAGGCCCGCGCACTCCATAGGGCCGAGGATAGATCAAGGCCTGAAAAGCCGGCCAGATGATAGCGAAGGGCAACGCCCTGGATTGCGGCTTTCAGGCCTCTGGCCGATGCCTGTGCGACCGCTCGGACCAGGGCTTCGCCCCTTCGGGCCTAGGCTCCGCCCTACGGCAACCGGTCTCCCACTCGCCGATGCGTGGGGGAGACCGGAATGCTCTGTCGAGGACCCGCCTTAGTGGTGGTGGTGGCCGCCGTGGCCTTGGTCTTCCTCTTGCGGAATCTCGGCGACGGCCGCTTCCGTGATCAACAGCAGGCCGCTGATCGAGGCCGCGTTCTGGATGCAGGCTCGCACGACCTTCGTGGGGTCGACGATCCCGGCCTTCATGAGGTCCTCGTAGGCGAGGGTCGCGGCGTTGAAGCCGAGGCCTTTGGTGTCGGTCTTGATCTTCTCGACGACGACGCTTCCCTCGACTCCACAGTTCTCGGCGATGCAGCGCAGCGGAGCTTCGATCGCGCGGCGAATGATTTCGACGCCGATCCGCTCGTCCTCCGTCGCCTTGACCTTGTCGAGCACCTTCGCCGCGCGGATGAGCGCGACCCCGCCGCCCGGCACGATGCCCTCCTCGAGGGCCGCGCGGGTCGCCGCCAGGGCGTCCTCGATGCGGGCTTTCTTTTCCTTGAGGGCCGTCTCGGTCGGGGCGCCGACCTTCAGCACGGCAACGCCGCCCTGCAGCTTGGCCAGCCGCTCCTGGAGCTTCTCCTTATCGTAGGTGGAGTCGGTCTTGGCGATCTGGGCTTTGATTTGGGCCATGCGACCGTCGATTTCCTTCTTCGTGCCCTTGCCGCCGACGATGGTGGTGGTTTCCTTCGTGATCACGATTTTGCGGCAGGTGCCGAGCATGTCGACGGCGACGTTCTCGAGGCTCGTACCGAGCTCTTCCGAGATGAACTTTCCGCCGGTGAGGATGGCCATGTCCTCCATCATCGCCTTGCGGCGATCGCCGAACCCGGGCGCCTTGACGGCCGCCACGGGCAAGCCGCCGCGGATGCGGTTGAGGACGAGCGTGGCGAGGCGGGAGAGGGTGTCGCGCGGGTTGTTGGCGTGGATGGTGGTCATGCTCCCCGGTTGCCCAGTGTTCATGGCCTGGAGCATGTCGAGCGCTTCCCCGCTCCGGCACTCTCCGACGACGATCCGTTCGGGGCGCATTCGGAGGGAGTTCCGCACGAGGTCGCGGATGGTAATTTCTTCTTGATCTTCGATAGTGGTTTTTTTGGTTTCGAGCCGGACGACGTGGGGTTGTTGGAGGCTCAGTTCGGCGGCGTCTTCGATGGTGACAATGCGTTCGCCTTTGGGAATGAAACCAGAAAGCACGTTGAGGAGGGTGGTTTTGCCCGAGCCTGTGCCCCCAGAGACGATGATGTTCAGTTTGGAGGCCACACACGCTTCGAGAAATTTTGCCATTTCTTCGGTCATGCTTCCAAAACGAATGAGGTCACTAATTTGGAAGGGAGTTTCGGAAAATTTTCGGATGGTGATGTTGGACCCGTCAATCGCACAAGGGGGAACCATCGCGTTGACGCGGGACCCGTCGGGGAGGCGGGCGTCCACCAGGGGGTTCTCTTCGTTCACCTGTCGCCCCAACGGTTTGATGATTTTGTTGATGACGCGCTGGACGTGGGCATCGTCCACGAAGGTGACTTCGGAGACGGTCAGTTTTC
The DNA here is from genome assembly GCA_013359445.1 of Anaerolineales bacterium. Classification (GTDB taxonomy): domain Bacteria; phylum Chloroflexota; class Anaerolineae; order Anaerolineales; family JABWBV01; genus JABWBV01. Next base: position 2,063 of record JABWBV010000493.1, read on the forward strand.
CCTTGCGTTCGACATAAATCTGGCTGGGGCGGTTAACCATGATTTCAGAAACAGATTTGTCGGTGATGAACTGTTCCAACGGGCCGAATCCCAAAATTTCGTCCACCAGGGTGCCGAAAAATTCTTCTTCCAGGGCGGCAGGGATGTTGGTGTTGGTGTGGGCCTTCAGGGCCTGATACCGTTGCTGGATCAGCTGGACACTCTCCATGGTCTGGTCGAGGACCCGATCTTTAACGGAGGCTTCAATTTGAAGGGCAAATTTATAGGCGAGGCGAGCATAATCAGGTGTAAGCGACATGGGAATATTTTAGCACAAGACTTTTATCCTCACACATTGCAAACCGGGCGCTCGGTCTTGCCTATTCCGCTGAAGATGCGTTTGCCCTTCCATCCTTTTTTTCGAAACTTCCTACTCTTGGTGAGTAGGTACCGAGGTTTTGTGTTGTTAATCCTGGGAGAAGGAGAACCCACCCAAAAAAATAAAAGAAGATTGACAAAATAATGTTTTTTTGTTAATATGTAAACGGTTACATGTAACCGGTTACATGGCTCAGGACACCTCACTCATGACCCTCGACTCCACAATCCGCGACGTTGCTAAACAAGCCCAGGTAAGCATTGCCACCGTTTCGCGCGTGTTAAACAACAGCCCAGCTGTCAGCCCAGAAACCCGGCGACGCGTCAATGAGGCCATGCAACATCTGGATTACCAACCCAACCCAGCCGCGCGCCGCCTTTCCGCGGGGCGCACCAACACAATCGCGGTTGTGCTCCCCCTCTTCACCCTCCCGTCTTTCGTTGAACGTCTGCGGGGCATTCACGATGAGTTATCTGGGAATGACTACGATCTTGTGCTTTACAGTGTGGACACCCCCGAACAACGGGATCATCATCTCGCACGCCTGGCCCACCCCTCCCGCGCGGACGGCCTGATCCTGGTCTCTTTACCCCCCAACGATCAACAAGCCCAACGTTTTTTGGACACAAAAATGCCGGTCGTTTTGGTGGATGCCTATCACCCTGACTTAAGCCATGTCATCGTGGATGATGTGGAGGGTGGTTACATCGCTACCCAATACCTGATTGGCCTGGGACACCGCAAAATTGCTTACTTGAGCGATTTTCTGGATACCCCTTTTCACCCTTCTATGAAACATCGTTACGAAGGCTATCGCAAAGCACTTGCCGAGGCCCAAATTGAATTTCGCCCCGAATATCACCTTTGCACCGCGCACGGGCGAGACACCGCCCGGGAAGTCACACGCGGTCTCCTGACCCAAGCGGACCCTCCCACCGCCATTTTCGCCGCCAGCGATACGCAAGCCGTTGGGGCCATGGACGCATCTTTTTCATTGGGCATCCATATCCCCAATGAACTGTCCGTGGTTGGCTACGACGACATTCGCGATGCGGAGTACGTCCGGCTCACCACAATCAAACAACCGCTTTACGAATCCGGAGCCATTGGGGCACAAATGCTTCTGTCCATTTTGGCCTCCGATGAGTTATCTCCACAGCAACGAAAAATGTCTATCGAACTCATCGAAAGGAATACAGCCCTTCCCCCCATCAGGTAATTTATTCACAAAGGGCATAAAAAACGGTGAAGAAAACCGATGACCCATACAAGGAGGTGGTCGCCTATCCATCTATGTATCTCTAAACCCTACCCTGACAACTTTTAGCGATTTCAAAACCCTTTTTCTTCTTGGAGGAAGAAATGCGTACAAATATTTGGAAACTTTTGATTTTTATGCTCGTGACCGTTTTTGTCATGAGTGCGTGCCAATCGGCAACCGAAGAACCTGCCGCGACCGAAGCGCCCACAACGGAAGAGACCGTTGTAGAGCCTACCGATGCACCCGCCGTTGATGAAGAGGCGATGCCCGAAGTAGGCTTTGCCGTGCGTCCGGGTGGAGCATTAGAAGCCGCCCTGAAAGGCGAATACGCGGGCACCACCGTGACCGTGGATGGCCCCTTTGCCGACAATGATGCGGTCAAATTTGACCAGTCCATGCTTGCCTTTGAAGAAGCCACCGGCATCGATGTCGTCTACATTGGCGGCAAAGAGTTCGAAGGCTCAATCTCCGTCCGGGTGGATGCTGGGGATGCCCCCGACATCGCCGACTTCCCGCAACCCGGCCTGCTCGCCAGCTTTGTCCGCACCGACAAAGTCGTTGACGTGACCTCCTTCATTCCCATCGAATGGCTCCAACAACAATACAACCAGTCCTGGATCGACATGACCACCATCGAAGGCCAGGTCTCCGGCGTGTTCCACCGTTTCAACGGCAAATCGCTCGTCTGGTACCCCATCGATGACTTTGAAGCCGCAGGTTACACCGTCCCCACCACCTGGGACGAACTCGTCGCCCTGCAAGACCTGATCGTCGCCGATGGCGATGCCCCCTGGTGTATCGGCATTGAGTCTGGCGCCGCCACCGGCTGGGCCGCCACCGACTGGATGGAAGAATTCATGCTCCGCACCACCTCGCTCGAAAACTACGATGCCTGGGTGGCCGGCAGTCTGCCCTTCTCCTCCCCCGAAGTCACCAATGCCGCCGAAAGCCTCGCCTCCATCTGGTTCAACGATGCGTATGTCTATGGTGGCACCGCCGCCATCGTCACCACCAACTTCGGCGATTCCCCCGCCCCCATGTTTGAAGACCCGCCCAAATGCTGGATGCACAAACAAGGGAACTTCATCACGGGCTTCTTCCCCGAAGGCTCTGAAGCAGGCGTCGATTACGGCTTCTTCTACCTCCCCGGCATTGACCCCGCCTACGGCAATCCCTTCCTGGTCGCGGGCGACATCATGACCATGTTCAATGACCGCCCCGAAGTCCGCGCCCTGATGGAATACTTCACCACCCCGCAATCCGCCCAGGGTTGGTTGGACAACGGCGGAGCCCTTGCCGCCCACCTCGCCGCCACCCCCGACATGTACGGCACCGAACTCGAAGCTGGCATCGCGGCCCTGGTTGCCAACGCCACCAGTTTCCGCTTTGACGCTTCCGACCTTATGCCCGGCGAAGTCGGAGCAGGGTCCTTCTGGTCCGAAATGACCGCCTGGGTCTCCGGTGCACAAGACCTCGCCACCACCCTGGCGAACATTGATGCTTCCTGGCCTAGATAACGATTAGTCCGATGGGGCTGTCCAAAAAATGGACAGCCCCATCTCTTTATTGCCTAAGGATACGAAGGACGTATTACGTAATACGCAAATACGGGCAAGAATCAACCTGCCTCCTATCATTACTTTTTTATGCTCCAGGGGTTTGTTTAAGTAACTCAAGTTGCCACCTTGACGGCGAAAAACCGAGTTTTTGCCTAAAAAGCAGGACAAACCTGCTATTAGGCGACTTTTCTAGAAACTCCCGCTTTCAGGAAAAAACTCGGTTTTTCAGGAAGGTAAGAACTTGGGTTAAGTAATCTACAAAGAGTTCGTAACTGCTCAGGCTTAGAGAGGATACTTACCGAAAAGGGTGCAAGGGGGGATGTACATCCCCCCTTGCACCCTTTT
>JABWBV010000494.1 GCA_013359445.1 Anaerolineales bacterium
CTCGGCGAGGTAGTCAATCTCTTCGTGCAAAGAGTGGGAAAACTCTTCTAACAGCGCGGGGACATCGGCGCGGCGGCGGATGGGCGGGTAGCGTTTGAGCCATTGGCCCACCGTGTGGAGGGCGGCGAGGTCGGTCTGGATGATTTGCTCGATTTTGGGACGCTGTACTTTTACAACGACATCGGTGAAGTATAGGGCGTCCGCGGGGTGGGTGGCCCAGGCGGGGTCAGGCTCTCCGTCAGGGGTTCGTTCCCCCGCGGGGGGCGGTGGACTGCTCGCGCGGGGGTGGGGAAACAGCCGGGCGCGGTGTACCTGCCCGAGCGAGGCGGCCGCGAGGGGGGTTTCATCAAATTCCGCAAAACATTTGCTTAAAGGCGCCCCCAATTCCGCTTCCGCGGCGCGGCGAATATCTTCAAAGTTTTCGGCGGGCACTTCGTCTTGTAACCCGGTCAATTCTTGCGTAATTTCGATGGGCAGAACATCTACGCGGGCGGATAAAAATTGCCCGACTTTGATCAGCACGCCGCCCATTTGAATGGCGAGGCCCCGATACGCCACCGCGATTTTTTGCATCCGCTCCGGGCGGGTGCGGCGGCTGAGGGTTTGCAGGCCGATCCACCGTAAAAACAAGTCCCAAAAGACAACATGGGCAACCACCCGGGCAAAAAACCAAACGATGCGATAATAACGAGAGCGATCCATAGGGGGCATTATAGCACCTTGTGTCCGCGCTCACCCTTGACAGGGGGCCAAACGAAAAAAAACTGGATTGGAGGCTGTACAGCCCCATATCTAGCCTTTTTTTTCGGAATCTTGTTAGGTCTTTCTTAGAGACTGTCTGAAAACCCAAACCCTAAAGGTTTTTTGTCTATTTGGGACACGTTCTCCGACGAAAAACGGGGCTTTTTAGGGTGATTTCCCTAACAAGGAAAACCTTTAGGGTTTGGTCCGGGTAGTTTTCAGACGCTTTCTTAAAGTCCAGGTGCGACGCACTTTGGCAGGCTTTTAGGCCAAGTTGCTGAGCAAAATCAACCCCGAAGACGGTCTCAAGTGCGTCGCACCTGGGAGGTTGTGCGATTTTAAGAAAAGCCTGGGAATCTTGTCATAACTAATTTGCTGATTTTTTGTTTCGTGAGATAATGTTTTCCCGGTATGGTATATGAATAAGAACCTCGTGCCCCCTGTAACACGTTCTCAAGCGAATAATCCTCCCCCCTCTCAGGGACGGCTCCCCACAGGCGGGGATGGAAAACCTATGTTTACCCAAGAAGAAATCGACGAAGTGGTAAAAAAGGTTTCTCAGGTTTTGCCTGCGGGGAATGTGCCCGAATTGATCTTAAGTGGGTTGTTGCGCCTGGGGGAGCGGCGATTGCAAAAAGAAACCGTCCGCACGGATTTGGCGCAGTTGATGCGCGGGGTGGAAAATACGCTGGACAAAGCGGCTTATCTGGGCTATTTTGGCGGCCCCGCGGCGGCCATTTGGGTGTATCAGTATTTGCTCACGCGGGCCGGGAAAAAAGTCGAAGATGCGTTTCCCGAAGGCGTGTGGCAGTTTTATGTGTGCTATGGCCTGCGCGAAGACACCGCCCGTCACACCAACGAAACCCACGGGTTTGACACCACCCTGACAGAACACCAAATTCACCTCGACGAAGTAGAACGGATGGCCGCGTGGGTCATGGCGGCGGCCGTTTGTTTGCACCAGTACGATGAATTTTTAGCCACCGAGTGGAAAGAGCGCACCGGCACTTGCCTGCTCCGCAAACTCACCCAGGGACAACGGTGGGAAGGCTATTTTGCTGATTTATACCGCCAATGGGCCGAACAAAAGCCGTACAGCCGCGAAGAGGACGCAGGGGATGACGAGCAATACCCCGTTTATCGGTGGAACAAGTTCAAACGGTTTGTCTTGCGGTCGGTGCGGGCACTTCCGCCCGGCTTGGTGGACAAATGGCGGCAGGAGATGACCCGCCTCGAACGAGAGCAACTCCCCCGGTATCAGCGCCAGATGACCATTATGACCACCCTGGTCCCCGGCACGTATGAAGAAATCCGCCAACCCATTCCCCTCGAAGACGCCAAAGTTGGGCTGGTGTACCACGGGCATTATTACCTGATTCCCATCTGCGAACCTGGCACGCGCGACCCGGTGACCATCGACACCATCCTCGACACGCTGGCCGCCATCGTCCGCCAATCGCCCACGGTGGATCAGACCCCGGCCATGCCCCTGACCGAGCTGGCGCATCTGAAACGCGCGGCCTATGCCGAACTCTGGCCCAAACTGAGCGAACCGTTCCAAACCGCCCTCCAGCCCCTCGCGACCGTGCCGATCTTGCTCAACTTTGACCCGCGCGACCGCACCCTGCCCCTCGCGGAGATTCGGCAGGCCGAACGCGGGCTGGGCACCCACCCTCTGACCGTGTTCACCACCGGCCCCGCGCGGGAAGGGACGGGCGGCAGTTTCATTTTTGATCAATCCCATATCTTTTTTGATGGCGCGTGGGGAGCGGCGTTCGCCGAAATCTTCACCAACGAGGCGATTTCCTGGGCCAGATATTTGCAAGCCTTTCCCCCGGAAAGTTACCAGCCCGCCGCCCCGAGAAGGATGGTGTTGACCGCATCCGAAAAAGACCTCGCCCTCATTCAGGCCGGAGCCAAATGCACCCCGGAGGCCACCGCCGAGACGAACGTCATCAACATCCAGGGCATGGTGCAATTGCGAAAGTTGTTCAAAATGCGGAGCGACCTCCTGCACCTGACCGTCAACGATATGCTGGTGCTCTATCGGGCCATTCACGCCCTCACCTATCAGCCTTCTGTGGACTTGATTCATAAACTACGGGAGTTGGCCGCCCACCCGGACACCTGCGACGCCGCGCAAGCCGCCCTCAGCGTGATGACGGAAAAGACCCGCATCAACCCCACCGTCTTAATCCCGGTGGACGCCAGTGTGTGTGACCCGCGCGAACGGGTTCACCCCCTCAGTTTTGAGGTGCCCCTCACGCAGTTGGATTTGTTGTCCCTGCACGAGCGCACCATCGAAGCGTTGAATGAATACGACAAAGGGGTGCGGACCGCTTATGCCCAATTTGACACCCTGCAACGCCAGTATTTGTTGACCCTTGCCAGTTTGGGCGAAGTGTTTCATCAGGTCAAATCCGTCGCAATCAGTGGGCAGACCGCCAGCGTCAAATCGCTCAAACTGTTGGCGAATGTACCGATGCCGCTCCAAAAATGGCTCAATGCCTATTCGGATCGCATCGGTTGGATGAACGACATGCTCAAGGGGCGGGAAGTGTTTTCTAACATTGGCCGGGTGGTGTACACCAGCACCCTCTCCCGGTTTTTGACCGCCAAAGATGACAACGATCAAAAAGACCTTGCCTGGGGCGTGTTGACCGACAAAGAAGACCAAATGTACCTGACTCTGCGAGATTTTCGCCCGCACGTCGCCGCGCTGTTTGCGGTCGGGCAAAAGGACCTCGCCAACGCCATCACCCAGGATTACCTGAATGGATATGCCAACGGCCTGAATCTATTTCTCCGCGATCTGGGCCGCATCACGGTGGCAAGCCGGGAAACCAAATTGAGCAGTCGCGCCAACCGCAACCTCCTACAACGCCGAAACTCCTGATGACCACCAACGCTTTCACCTCTGACCCCCTTCTTGACACGCGCCTCGGCAATTATCGGATTGTGCGTTCCCTTGGCATGGGGGGCATGGGCACCGTGTACTTCGCGCAAGATGAAACGCTCAAGCGCGCGGTCGCGCTCAAGGTCATGCACGAGCAATTCCGCTCCCGCGAGGATTACCGCATCCGCCTGCTTTCCGAAGCCAGCGCCATTGCCAACCTCAAACACCCCAACATCGTCCAGATTTATACCGCCGGAGAGCACGAGGGCATCCTGTATTTTGCGATGGAACTGATCAGCGGGCGCACCCTCAAAGAGTTGATGAGCGAAAACCTGATCAACGGTCAACCCGTCAATTTTGAAGGGGTCATTCAAATTGGCACCGCCATCGCCGCCGCGCTGGACTACGCCCACGAAAAAGGGGTCATCCACCGGGATGTCAAACCCGCCAACATCCTCATCACTGCCGACCAACATGTTTATTTGACCGATTTTGGGTTGGCCCTGGATGTCCGTGACCCGCACGGGCTTCCCACGGAGGGTGGCACCCCCCAATACATGTCCCCCGAACAGATCGACCACGCCTACCCGGTTGGTCCGGCTTCCGATCAGTATGCGTTGGGCGTTGTGTTATATGAAATTTTCGCGGGCACCATCCCCTTCGATGGCGACGATGCCGAGGCGATCTACCAACAACACCTCAACAATCCGCCTCCCAAGCCCCTCTCCCTCAACCGCAATCTCACCCAGGATATTCAAGAGGTTCTGCTCCGCGCCCTCAGCAAACACCCCGCAGATCGGTATGAAAATTGCACCACCTTCCTGCGCCATCTCACTGTCGCGTTGAGCGAGGCGGCAGAAGAATCCACCCTAAACCGTCACAATCCCCTGCCCGCCTTCCCTGCCGGAACGCGCAAAAAGCACGGCCTCCCGACCAGCAAACCGCCCACCGAACCGCGCCCGGAACAGAAACCCCGCGCAAACGACCTCACCGTCCCCGTCTCCGATTCCCGCGTCACCGAGATCACCCGCCCGCGCACCACATTCCCCCCCACCCCGCCCAAAACCAAAGCCAAACCCCCGCGCCGCGATGACCGGCTCCTCTGGTTGAGCGCGGGCGCGCTCAGCACGGCCCTCATTTTGGCGGTCTTGTTTTTCAGCTATCGGTTTTTATCTTCCTCGTTCTTTAACCCTGGCCTTCCCTTCACCCCCACCCCAGTCCCGAGCCTTTCCCCGACGCCCCTGCCCTCCGCCACCTTCCCCAGTATTGCCCCGCCCACCCCAACGCCAGTGCCTCCCACAGCCCCCCCGCCCGCCCCGACCGAAACCCCCACGCCTGTCCCCTCCGCCACCCCGCGCACGGGCGATCCCTTCCTGCTTCTGTACGATGACACCAGTTTTAACCTCCTCAACCTATCCACCCAATCCCGCAACATTTCCCTGCTAAAATTTGAACGCGTCGATCCCTTCAACACCATCCTCGAAACCTTCACCGGTTTGCAATGGGCACGCTTTAACGCCATCATCCGCCCCGAAACCTGTATGCGGATCAAAATCTCCAACGCCCCCTTCCTCACCATCCCCGAAGCGTGCAACAACATCTTCGACGCCGAAATCACCATCGCCCTCAACAACGAATCCGACTTTTGGACCACCCGCGCCGATAGCAACGAATTCCGCGTCCTCTGGTCTGGCGCAGAAATCCAGCGGTGCCCCATCGGCGCACAACAATGTGAAATTCTCATCCCCTAAACAACCCTGACAGACCACGAATGATGACCGAAGAATTTTCGCGCATCTTTTGTCCTTCGCCCTTCCTTATGAAAAAAACCTCCTCCCCCCTCGCCTTTTTCCCCCGCTTTGTCTTTTTCCTGGCCCTTCTCCTCTTCCTCGCCGCCTGTACCCCGCCCTCGCAAGGGGAAACGCCCCC
>JABWBV010000495.1 GCA_013359445.1 Anaerolineales bacterium
CCCCAATCCCCCACCTTACAGTAAACATCGGGTAAATCAGGAGTAAAACCTGGCTAAACTCTTTCGTAAAAGGATGGGCCGCAACTACGAAACCCCAATTGATGCGGGAAAGGGATAATTTCCGCTCCCCCCAGAAAGAGTACCCCCCCTGGCCGTAATGCCTGGTGAAACTCCCTGAACAAGAGATTTTTGGCATCGGGATTGAAGTAGATCATCACATTCCGGCAGACGATCAAATCGAAATCCCTTTCAAAAGGATCGGATAAAAGATTATGCTCGCGAAAGGTAACCCGTTGGGTCAAAAAAGGGCGAATGAAATAGGGCGGCGCACCAGGGTTGAAATAGGAAATTTTTTGTGCGTTGTTAAACGCCTGAACTTCCTCCGCCTTAAAGGGGCCGCCCGCGCGAGCTTTGGCAAGTACTCCGCGGTCCAAATCGGTCGCGAGGATGTAAGCATGCCGTCCGCGCGCCATCTCTGCCAGGAGAATCGCCAGGGTATAGGGTTCAGCCCCCATGGAACACCCCGCACTCCACAGGCGAATTTCCCCGTTCAATCGTCTACCCAATGCTTCCTGGAGTAAACGCGGCAAAATGCCATCTTGCAAACCCTGCCAGCGGTCGGGGTCGCGAAAAAAGGATGAAACATTGATGGTTAGAAAATCGCGAAAACGTCCCTGTTCCGTGCGGTCTACTTTTAATCGGGTCAGGTAGTCTGCCCACGACGGTATTCCGGAGCGTAACAAATAGGTATCCAGTCGTCGCCGCATCTGTTGGTCTTTGTAGTGGGTCAGGTCAATACCCAGGGTTCGTTTGACGGTTCGTAAAATTTCTTGATACGTTTCAGTTTCCATTCTAGGGACCTTTAATAATGCGTGTAATCATCCCTGCGATTTCTTGAAGGGGCACAATATAGTCCGCCGCCTCGGCTTCTACGACGCTACGCGGCATCCCCCACACCACACAGGTGGAAGCGTGCTCGGCCAGGATCAAGCCCCCAGCCTGGCGGATCAACTGCGCGCCGTACGTCCCATCCCGCCCCATACCGGTCACGATGACCCCCAGAGTCCGTTTTCCAAAGTGGGTCGCCATACTTGCCAGGGTGACATCCACGGCAGGGCGCACACCATTTACCGCGGGACTTTGTTTAAGCTGAATCTTGCCAGTTGCGGTGACTTCTAAATGATTACCGCCGGGGGCCACCAACACCTGCCCGGTTTCCAGGTACATATCATGCACGGCTTCCTGAACCGAAAGGGCGGAAATACTATCCAGTCGTTCGGCGAGCGAGCGGGTGAACGGGGATGGCATATGCTGAACGACTACCACTGCGGCGGGCAAATCTTGGGGAAGCGCGGTCAGGATCGCGGTTAAAGCGCGTGGCCCCCCTGTCGAAGCGCCAATCACCACCACTTTTTCTTGCGGACGCAGACGATGAATATGGGCTGGTTGCCTGGTTGGAGGGGGCACAAAAGCGATAGGCATCACCCGTGCCCGCGCGGCGGCGCGTATCTTTTCTGCCAGTTCCTGGACGACCTGTGGTAATTGGGACGAGGTGGTGGGTTTGGTGACAAAATCCACCGCCCCCAGATTCAGCGCTTCGAGTGTCTCTTGTGCCCCTTCCCGGGTAAGGGCGCTGACCATGATGACTGGGCGTGGGCAAGTACGCATAATCTCACGCAGAGTCATTAGCCCGTCCATTTGGGGCATATTCATATCGAGTGTGATGACATCCGGCGCGAGGGCGGGAATCTGCTGAAGGGCATCCTGCCCATTCCAGGCGGTTCCGATGATGCGTATTTCCGGTGCAATCTCCTGAAGATATTTACAAAAGGTGTGCCGGGCAAACGCGGAATCGTCCACGATTAGCACGCGAATCGGAGGGCAAACAGGGGGCATCATAAGCGGAGGCGGAGACTTTATCCAATGATCTTGTTGATGGCGCTTAAGACTCGACTGGCCTCAAAGGGTTTGACGACAAAATCTTTAGCCCCCGCGCGAATCGCCTCTAAAACGACAGACTCCTGGCCCAAGGCAGTGAGCATGACCACGCGCGCGTTGGCGTCAAAAGTGCGTATATGTTTGAGGGCGTCCAGTCCATCCATTTCTGGCATGGTGACATCCATCAAAACAACATCCGGGTGATCGGATTGATAAAGTTCAATGGCTCGTTTTCCATTTTCTGCTTCGAGCGTATCATGCCCGCTTTGGTTGAGCATTTTGGAAATGCGTAACCGTAAAAACTGGGCATCGTCAACGACTAAAATTTTTGCCATTTTTGGCTCCTAAAGATAATAGTACCGTTTTTGGTGTGAAGGGTTTGGCTTTATGAAGGGGAATGGTGTCCCTTATGGTCCAAAGAGCGTACGCTCTGGCTGGCCGATGGATTGCACGGTCATCCGGCCATTGCACACATACAAACGGACTGTGCGGCCATTGTTTCCGCCGACATCTTTACTGGTGATGGAGAGGCGTTCGCTGAGTAAGCAACGGATGGCGGCGGCGATGTTGCGACTGCCGATGTTGAAGGTTTGCGTATAGCCAGGAATGGTGAGGACGCTGGCGCCTCCGGCCAGGTGGATCAAGATGCGATGGCGGCTGGCGCCCATACCCATCATATCTGCCAGGAGTAGGCGTATGCCGCTATCCACGAATTTAGGGTTATTTGACCCATTGCCGTTACTCTCGGGGAGAACGGCATGTACCAACCCTGCCACATTGGCACGTGGATCGGACATGCCAATCGCCAAACACGATCCCAACCCGTAAGCAACCAGGATTTCGGTTGGGCAGGTGCTGACTTTGTATTCTCCCAGGCCAATGGGAATAATGGTGTTCATGGGACATCTGTCAATAAGTGGAGCGAATTGAGAGCATCTCGGTCGGGGATAATCCAAAAATCCGCCTGGATTTCTGCCTGATGTCTTAAAAAGGTGGTTTGGAGCAGAACCCCGCGTTCGCTGATATTGTCTGAAACGGCAACCACTACATCAAGAATGGCTCCCACCATGTCTACTAACACGGCAGGAGGCGAGGGGTGAGCGTTGACCCCGGTAATATCTGAGGCGGCATTGAGAAAAAATGAGCACGTTAAATTTCCAATCTCCCCCAGGGCTGACCGTTCGAGCGGGCCGAGGGTTTGGGTTGTGCCTTCGGGTTCGCCCAGGAGCAGGTCAACCAGATTGAGGGCCTTGGCATAGGTCATCATCAGCATCATATGACCAGGTAGCCCATGATCGACGCGAATGTAAATGCCCACGGCTTCGTTCTCCGGGCCACCCATTTTTTCGAGAATGTCCTTGAGGGCAATCGTTTGAATCGAGGGATAGGTGGTGGTGATGACTTCTCCCACCATGCCGGAAAAGCCCTCTGCGGCGCGGGAAACGCCTGCCTCGGTAATATTTTGAATCAGGCTGAATAAATTCGGTTCAAACATAAAAATTCCTTTTGGCTTTGATGAGACTGGGAATGTCGAGAATGAGCACGACATTTCCATCCCCTAAAATGGCCGCCCCAGTCACACCTGGAACATTCCCGGACAATTTGCCCAGGGATTTGACCATGACTTCCTCCTCCCCAATCAGAGCATCCACGATCAGGCCAATTTGCATCTTGCCGAAACGAACGCTGACTACATATTTTTGTGCGTGATTGGGCGTGCTTTCTTGCGTCCCCAGGATTTCGTGCAAACAAATGAGCGGAAGAAGCGTGCCCCGGAAGAGGACTGTGGGGTGGCCCTGGAGGGATTTCAGGCGGTCGGGTTGCAGGCGGAAGGCCTCGACGACGGTCATGAGGGGGATGGCAAAGCAGTCGCCGTTTACCTGCACGAGCAAGGTGGGGATAATGGCGAGCGTCAGGGGTAGGAGCAGTTCGAATTGGGTGCCCACGCCGGGCCAGGTCTCGGTCTGGATCATGCCGTTGAGGGTTTCGATGTTGGTGCGAACAATGTCCATCCCCACGCCGCGCCCGGAAATTTCGCTGATTTTTTCGGCAGTTGAGAGACCAGATTTGAATATTAGCTCGATGGCTTCGGGATCGGCCAGGGACGCGGCCTCTTTTTCGGTTAGCAGGCCTTGTTGGACCGCGCGGTGTTTGACTTTATTGATATCAATTCCTTGCCCGTTGTCCTGGAGGGTGATTTTGATCTGGCCGTTATCGTGGCGGGCGGCGAGGGTGATGATGCCTTGTTCGGGTTTGCCCGCGGCGCGGCGCACGGCGGGGGCCTCGATGCCGTGATCGACGGCGTTGCGGAGCAGGTGGATGAGGGGGTCGCCGATTTGTTCTAAAACGGAGCGGTCCAGTTCGGTTTCTGTCCCCTGAAGGACCAGTTCCACTTGTTTCCCGGCGCGGCGGGCCAGGTCGCGCACCAGGCGGGGGAATTTGTTGAACACGGTGGAAACCGGTAACATGCGTAAGCCCAGCACCTCTTCCTGTAATTGGTTGACGATGCGGTCGAGATGCGTGATGGTTTCTGCGAGGGGGGAAAATTGTTTGTCGCCCCGGTGGTGTAAATCGAGGGCGTTGTGTAATTGAACGAGGCGATTGCGCTCGGTGATCAGTTCGCCGACCAGGTTGAGCAGGTTGTCCAGCCGCTCTACGCTCGTGCGGATGGTTTTTTCAGCCGGGGGATGAATTTCGGTGAACGGGGCCACGGCGGGCGGGGAGGGGAGCGGTTGTGCGAGGGGGGGCGGTTCTTCGGGGCGCGTGGCCGGTATAAAAGGGGGGGCGGTAGGTTCCCCGGCAATTTCCTGGCGATAGTGTTTAAGTTTGTCGATGGATTGCAGGCAGGCATCGACCAAAGGAGCGGAGACGGTGAGCCGATCTTTTCGCAGATCGTCAAAGATGTTTTCGAGGGCGTGCGTGAGATCGACGATGGGCGTATGCCCGATCATGCCTGCCGACCCTTTGAGGGTGTGCGCGGCGCGGAAAAGCGTCTGGAGCAGGGTCGGATCGTTTGGGGTATGTTCCAAACGGAGCAGACTCTCTTCGAGTGTTTGCAGTTGCTCGTCAGTTTCGGCGAGGAAAACCTGGCGTTCCTCGTCTGCGAGGTCAAGGGTGATCATTAATAAAATTCTTCGGGGTTGAGGGCATGCCCGTTGTAGCGGACTTCATAGTGGAGATGGGGACCCGTACTGTTGCCGGTGTTGCCGGAAAGACCGATGACCTCCCCCGCGCGAACCGTTTGCCCCACTTCGACAGGGATTTCGGAGAGGTGGGCATAGTAGGTGCGATAGGGGCCATTTTCCACGATCACAAGGTTGCCGTAGCCCTGATTGTTCCACCCGGCGTGGATGACCGTGCCGTCCATGGTGGTTTGGATGGGGGTGCCGGTCACGATGGCAAGGTCGATCCCGTTGTGGCCTTCGTGGAAATATTGGGTGAACCGCCCCTGAACGGGGAGGCCATTGGGCACGGCCTGGGAGATTTGGGCCTGGCTGTCCCCCGTGTCGCTCGTAATTTCCTGCGACATCAATAGTTCCATCAAGGTCATCATCAGGGGTGCTATCGGGCCATTCATCGAAAACCCGCTGTCCTCGCCACTCCCGCCCTGCATTGCCATGCCCA
>JABWBV010000496.1 GCA_013359445.1 Anaerolineales bacterium
AGGCCGGGGGGCCGAGTATGGGGTGGAGTGGGGCGATTCTGGTGGGGACTGTTTTAGGGGTGGCGCTTTTGCGGTATGTGGAGCCGGTATGTTGCCTGACGCCGACGCGTCCGCCTCAAATTTTGAGTGTGCTGATGGCGGTGGGCGGGGTGGCGGGGATCGGGTGGGGGTTGGGGAGAGGGAAAGCGGCGTGGGTGGGACAGGGGGTGAGTGTGCTGTTGGTAGGGTTGTTGATCGGGTTGAAAACGCCCGCGCTCGCTCAGGCCGCGAGTGCGGGGTTACGTGTCTTGTCTGGGCAACAGGTGGATTTGGCGACGCCGTTTGATGTCCGGTGGGTCGGGTTTTCGTATCTGGCGTTTCGGTTGGTACATGTATTGCGGGATTCTGTGGCTGGGAGGTTGCCTGCGCTCCCGTTGGATGAGTTTGTGTTGTATGCGCTGTTTTTTCCGGCGTACACGGCGGGGCCGATTGATCGGGTTCAGCGGTTTGTGGGGGATTTACACAAACCGTTTCGGGTTGCAGACAGTTTGCTCCCGGCAGGGACGCGGCTGGTGATCGGGATTTTTAAGAAGTTCGCGTTGGCGGATGGGTTGGCGTTGATGGCGTTGAATGAGGTGAATGCGGGGCAAGTGCTTTCGCCGGGGTGGGGGTGGGTGCTGTTGTATGCGTATGCCCTGCGAATTTATTTTGATTTTTCAGGGTATACGGATATTGCGGTTGGGTTGGGGATGTTGGCGGGGGTGAAATTGCCCGAAAATTTTGAGGCCCCTTATTTGAAGCCCAATTTGACGGCATTCTGGAATAGCTGGCACATGACGCTGGCGCAGTGGTTCCGCGCGTATTACTTTAACCCGCTCACGCGGACGTTGCGGGGGCGGAAGTGGCCCATCCCCGCGGTGATTTTTGCCACACAGGTGACGACGATGATTTTGATCGGCCTATGGCACGGGGTGACGTGGAATTTTTTAATTTGGGGGGCGTGGCACGGGGTGGGGTTGTTCGTTCACAACCGGTGGAGTGAGGCGTTCCGGGGGCGGTACGCGGCGTGGGAGGTTTCGCCCCGCGTGAAGGCGGTGTTGAACGGGGTCGGGACGTTGTTCACGTTTCACTTTGTCACGTTGGGGTGGGTGTGGTTTGCGTTGGGGGAGCCGGGGAGGTCTTGGGAGTTTTTGGCGAAATTGTTGGCTTTCTAAGGCCGGTGATTCATCCGGCCCATCTTCCCAATTTTCAAGTGGTATAGAAAGCCACATGAGTTGTTGTATTACCGGATCGAGATGAGAATCCTCCTCACGATAAACCCGGTTCAGTTCTTCTGTTAATTGCGTTTCTTCTTCCGGTTCCATAAATCAAAGTTTTTGGTTTTGCATAGTGATTTTTCCTCCCTTCATTATATTCCAACCTTCCTCAAATCTTCCCTCGTATAATTCGTGAAACGCTGCCCTCAGCGACATTCGTGTCAAAAATGCCTGAAACACCTTCCATCTCCCTTCCCCGCCTCCTCCTCAAAACCCTCCTCCTCTTCGCGGCCCTCAACTTCCTCTGCGCCGCCGTCTCTCCCGCCGCGCTTGGACGCCTCACCCTCTACAACACCCTCTTCCCCGGACGCCCGCGGCTCCCGTATGGCGATCAGCCTGCCCTCTCGTACAACGTCAGCCTGTTCAACCTCGACGCCATGTTCGCCTCTCACAAAATCGCCGGCCCCCCCAAGCCCATCGACGAATACCGCGTGATCCTGATCGGCGACTCGTCCGTGTGGGGCTTCCTCCTCACCCCCGACCAAACCCTCGATGCCTATCTCAACGCCGCCCACCTGACCCACGACGGCAAAACCGTGCGCGCCTACAACCTTGGCTACCCCACCCTCAGCCTCACCAAAGACCTGCTCATCCTCCAGCGCGCCCTCACCTACGACCCCGACCTGATCATCTGGCTCACCACCCTCGAAGCCTTCCCCTACGAAAAACAACTCGCCTCCCCCCTCGTCGAAAACAACCCCGACGCCCTCCGCGCCCTCTCCCCTTTTCTCCTTTTCTCCTCTTCTCCCCCACCCTCCCCCTCCTCCTTCCTCGACCGCACCCTGATCGCCCAACGCCGCCCGCTCGCCGACCTGGTCCGCCTGCAACTGTACGGCGTCCTCTGGTCCGCCACTGGCCTCGACCAGTATTACCCCGAAACCTATGACCTCCGTGCCGAAGACCTCGAACCCGACGCCACCTTCTACGACCTCCCCAACCCCCTCACGCCCGACGTGCTCGCCTTCGACGTGCTGGCCGCGGGCGTACAAATGGCGGAGGGCGTCCCCGTCCTGTTGGTCAACGAACCGATGTTTGTCAGCGAAGGGCAAAACAGCGACATCCGGTATAATTTCTACTATCCGCGTTGGGCCTATGACCAATACCGCACCCTCTTCGCCGCACAAGCGACCCAACACGGCTGGCAGTTTCTCGACCTTTGGAACGCCATCCCCAACGCCGAATTCACCAACACCGCCATCCACCTCACTCCCGCTGGCTCCCAACAACTTGCTCTCTCCCTGAGGGACACGCTAAGGGACGCCATTTTGAAACCATGAACCGCACCCAAATCTTTTTCATAGTATGCCTCTTGCTTATCATTGCCACCGTGACCGCGAAAGGGATCGCCCCCGCGTCCGGCCAGATTCCGGTGATGGAAACACCCAACGGGGGGAATGATCCCGCGCGGGATACCACCCCGGACGTCCCCCCCACCCCCGCGCACACAGCGATCCCCACCCACGCGGGGGAAGGGACTCCGCGCGTCGCCGCCACCCCGGTCAAAGTCCCCACCCTTCCGCCCCGGGATGCGTCTGCCCCCACCCCCACCGCGCTCCCACCGCTCACCGCCGCCCAATGGCGCGAATGGCCGGTCATCCCCGTCCTCTCCGAACATGTGCGCGCCATCTATTTGCAAGGGTTGGCGCTCAACAACGACCCAACCAACTTCTCCATTATCGGCGACTGTCAGAGTGTCCCGCTTGTGTTTATGGGCAGTTTCGACGAACGCCCGGAATTTTGGCCGGCCTACGATTACACGCACCTCCTGCCCACGCTCACCCACTTTCAAGGCTCGTTTGGGCGTCGGAGCGGCGCGGTCGCAAACGGGATGAGTGCGGCCTCGGTCTTTTCCCCCTTTTGGGCAGATTTGAAAATTTGTACCGCCGGGGAAACCCCGCTCGAATGTGAGTTCCGCCTGCAACAACCCACCATCGTCTTCATCAACCTGGGCACCAACTACGGCGAACCGGAAAAACACGCCGATTACCTGCGCGATATTTTAGATTTTACGCTGGAACATGGGGCCATCCCCGTCCTGTCCACCAAAGGCGACAACGCGGAAGGCGATTGGCGCATCAACGAAGTGATTGCCGAAATCGCGCTCGAATATGATGTCCCGTTGTGGAATTACTGGGCGGCGATTCAGGATTTACCCAATCACGGCATTGACGACGCTCGTCCCGAGGGTAACTACCTCACCCGCGCCGCCTGGGATGTCCGCTCGATCACCGGGTTGCAGGTGTTGGATGTCCTGTTACATGATTTACAAACTTTCCAGGAAGGGAACGCCCCCGAACAATGACCCCACTTCCTCGCCCTACGCCCAACCGGATCCGCCCCCGGCCCTTTGCCCTCTCCCTCCTCTTCACCTGCCTCCTCCGCAACGAGATCGCGAACTTCCGGCCCAGCGGCGCCCGCGCCCACGCCCGCGTGGACGAGGCGCCCCGGGCCGGCGACGAGCACCTCTCGGACGCCAACCCCTCGAGCCTGCAGACCCACGAGTTCGCGGTGCCGGGCGGGTCGTTCGCCCTGATCCGCCGCGAGCGCGGCCGCCTCAACGCGAGCCTCGAGAGCTTCGCGCGGGCCGAGGTCGGCGAGCGCTACGGGGTGCGGTTCAACGCCGTCGACCTCATCGACATCCTGCCGCCCGACGAGCTCGACGCGGCGCTCAACGCCGTCATGAACGCCCAGACCGAGGCCGACGCGATGTACTTCCGCGCCGAGAGCGAGTGCCAGCAGCGCCTGCTCTCCGCGCAGCGCGGCGTCGGGATCGCCAAGACCCGCGCCGAGGCCATCGAGCGCGAGATCGACGTGCTCGCCCGCACCCTCGCCGAGCTCGACAAGGCGGGGACCCTCGCGGCCTACGTCGAGCGGCGGCGCGACGAGGTGCTCGGCGAAGCCAAGACCACGTTCCTGAAGGAAGGTGCCTCGTGACCAAGATGTTCGTGCTCGGCGCCGCGATCGGGCTGCTCCTGCTCCCCGTCCTGGCCCGCCTGTTCAAGAGCCTCATCGTCCAGGTGCAGGAGCGCGAGGCCGTGCTCGTCACCCGCTTCGGCAAGCACGAGCTCACCCTCGACCGGCCGGGCATGCACTTCCTGCCAGCGATCGCCCTGCCGTGGGTCCAGGCGATCCCCGTGTCGCTCCGGCGCGATTTCCGCCTGTTCCGCGGGGTGCACGTCAACGACGCGCGCGGCACCACCGTCATCGTCGACCTCTGGGTCGAGTTCCGCATCGTCGACGCGGCCCGCGCGACCTTCTCGGTCTCGGACTGGGACCGGTCGCTCCAGAACCTTGTCGCCCACTCCGCGACGAGCATCCTCGGCAACCGCGAGTTCAACGAGATCCTCTGCGACAGGAACGACCTCGGCCGCCTGCTCCAGGTCGACATCGCCGAGGAGACCGAGCGCTGGGGCCTCGCCGTCGACCAGGTCTACATCCACAAGATCAACCTGCTGCCCGACGTCTCCCGCCAGATCTTCGAGACCATCGCCGGCATCACGATCGCCAAGAACTTCCGCCGCGAAGCCACCGTGTACGACGAGTTCAGCGCCGTGAACGGGCGCGCCTACGGCATCAACCTCCGGCGCGGCTTCGTGCTGGCCACCGTGTTCCCGGCGCTCAACCTGCTCATCGGCGGCGGCGTCGGCGTGCTGATGTACGCCGGGGCCGTCTCGGTGCTCGACGGGGCCATCGCCATCGGGGCCTGGTTCCTGTTCCTGCAGAGCATCGACGCGTTCTGGTTCCCGCTGATGAACCTGTCGGCCTTCTGGAGCCAGTTCCAGGCCGGCCTGGCGGCCATCGAGCGCGTCTTCGCGCTCATCGACGCCGTCCCGGCGGTGGTCCAGCGGGCGTCCGACCCGGTGGGCCGTGTGGCGGGCGACATCCGGTTCGCGCACGTCGGCTTCCGCTACGCCGAGAGCGCCGGCGCCGTGCTGCCCGACCTCAGCCTGCACATCCGGCCGGGCGAGAGCGTGGCGCTGGTGGGCCATACCGGCTCCGGCAAGAGCTCGATCGCCAAGCTCGTCGCACGCTTCTACGAGTACCAGAGCGGCCAGATCCTCATCGACGACCGCGACATCCGCACGCTCGAGCTGGCCGCCTACCGGCGCCACCTCGGCATCGTGCCGCAGGTTCCGTTCCTCTTCAGCGGCACCGTGGCCGACAACATCCGGTACGCCCGCCCCGAGGCCACCGACGCCGAGATCGAGGCGCTCGCGCACCGCATCGGCGGCGGCGAGTGGCTGCGGGCGCTGCCCGACGGCCT
>JABWBV010000497.1 GCA_013359445.1 Anaerolineales bacterium
CCGGCACTGACGTGCCTCACTACAAACTGGATATTTCAGATGGCGTTGCACCCAGGTTCGTAGTCCCGCACGCCAGTGCGGTCCGGCACTGGCGTGCCTCACTACAAACTGGATTGGCGTGTAAAATAGCATCATGCCGCTCACGCTCACCCTCTTTGGCCCGTTCGAGGCCCGGTACAACGACACGATCATCCCGGAATTCACCGTCGAGAAGATCATCGCCCTCTTCGCCTACCTTGCGCTCGAACCCGGCAAAGCCCACCGGCGCGAGACCCTCGCCGCCCTGCTTTGGCCCGATTACCCGAACGAAACCGCCCTCCGCAACCTGCGCCAATCGGTGTACCGCCTACGGCAAATCCTCGAAACCTACGACCCCGCCCTGCCCGACACCCTTTTTACCCAAACCCGCCAAACCATTACCCTCCACTCGGACGCCCTCACACTGGACACGGCTCAATTCACCGCGGGTGTCCAACAACCACCCACACCCGCCACGTTGACCCAACTCGCCACCCTTTACCGGGGGGAACTGCTCACCGGCCTATCCCTGCCCGATGCTTATGCTTTTGACGAATGGCTGAACATCCAACGTGAAATCTTCCACCAACAAGCCATCGAAAGCCTCTCCCGCCTGCTGGCCCTGTCCGAAAACCAACCGGACACCGTCCTGGCCCTCGCCCCACGCCTGCTCGCACTTGAACCCTGGCACGAAGAAACCCACCGTCAGATCATGCGCGCCCACCTGCGAAACGGCAACCGCTCCCTGGCCCTGGCACAATTTCAGGACCTCAAAACCCTGCTCGCCCGTGAACTCGGCGTCGAACCTGCCCCGGCCACCCTCGCCCTCTCCCACCAAATTCTGACCGCCGCACCGACGGATGAACCCGCCATCGAAAGCATCTCCGCGCCCCTTCAAAATTTTCCCGCCGCACACACGCCGTTTATCGGACGGGAACCCGACCTGGAAACGCTCACCCGCCTGTTGCACGACCCCGCCTGTCGAGTGCTCACCCTGACCGGGCCGGGGGGGATGGGCAAAACCCGTCTGGGCATCGAAACCGCGCGCCGCCTCTCCACCCGCCCGAACCGGTTCCCCGATGGGATGGTGTTCATTCCGCTCGCGCAAATCGAGCATGGCGGGCTGTTGGCGTCCACGCTCGCGCAAACCCTTCGCATCCCCCTGCAAGGCCGTGCCGATCCCCGCCTGGACCTGCTCGCCTCGCTCAAATCCAGGCGGCTTTTACTCGTCCTCGACAATTTTGAACACCTGCTACAGCCTTCCAGCGACAATTCTCCGCCCCCAGCCATTTCCCTGCTCGTCGAAATTTTGAATGAAGCCCCCGGCGTGGCGTTCCTCGTCACTTCCCGCGAAACCCTCACCCTTCAGGCCGAATCCGTTTTCCCGGTCGAAGCCCTGCCCTTTCCGCGTGACCCTGTTCCCGAAGCATCCGCGCACGCAGAGGTGGCGAACACGGAAGCGCCACTTGCTTTCCCCGCCGCGCAATTGTTTATCCAAACCGCGCGCCGCCACCGCCCGTCCTTCAACCCGCCCGCGTTTACGCAAGACATTCTCACCATCTGCCGCCTGACGAACGGCTTGCCGCTCGCCCTCGAAATGGCCGCCGCATGGATGCGGGTGTACGATTGCACCGAAATCGTCCAGCAGTTGACGCAGAGCCTGGACTTCCTGACCAACCCCTACCGGGATGCCCCGCCCCGTCAGCGCAGTATCCGCGCGGTGTTTGCCGCCTCTTGGGAACAGTTGACTGCCGAACAACGGCGCACCCTCGCGGCCCTGTCCGTGTTCCGTGGGGGGTTCACCGTGCAGGCCGCGCTCGCCGTCGCACAAACGTCCGTGCTCGATCTCGCCGCGCTTGTCGAAAAATCCTTCATCCACCGGGCGGGCGAGGGCCGGTACGAAATCCACGAACTCCTCCGCCAGTTCGCCGCCGAACATCTGCCCGACCCGGACGCCGTCCACGCCCGACACGCCGCGTTTTACCTGACCCACCTCGCCACCCAAACCCCTGGCCTCAACGGCCCCACCCCGCAAGAAACGCTCGCCACCCTGCGCCGCGACCTCGACAACCTGCGCCAAAGTTGGCAGTGGGCGGTCTCCCACGCGGAGGTGAAACTCATCGCCCAGGGCATGGACGGGCTGACGCAGTTGACGATGTTGAACGGCACGAACCAGGAAGGGGAAACGGCGCTCGCGCAAGCCCTCGCCGCCCTGACGACCGCCACACCCGATCATCTGGCTGTCCGAAGTTTGTTATCCAGTTATCTCGCCTGGCTTCGGATCGGGTTAGGGAAAAATCAGGTCGCCGCGGAAAACATTCAGGCCGCGCTCGCCCTTTCTGAACAGGCGCAGGACGCCACCAGCCGGGCGTACGCGCTTTCGATTGACGGGTGGCTGGCGCAAACGCAGGGGCGGTTTTCCGATGCCGAAAGTGCGCTCCGCGAGGCCATCACGCTCTTTGAACAAACGAACAACCCTCTGCAACGCTCGTTGGCGCTCATCCGGTTGGGGAGTATTGACTGGCGGCGCGGCGATTTTGAAAACGCGCTGGCGTATTACCTGCAATCGCTCGCCCTGGAGCAAAGCCTGAATAACAAACGCGGCCTGACCCGTGCATATGGCGGGATCGGGCTGGCATATTTCAACCTCGGGAAATTCGATGACGCGCTGGCCTACCTCGGGCAGGCGTTGCAACTTGATCGGGAGTTGGGCAATCAGCCGGGGGTGTCCCGTCATCTGGGGAACATGGGCACCACGTACATGCAAAAGGGGAACTATCCCGAGGCGCTGGCCTGTTTCCATGAGGCCCGCACGATGGCCCAAAAAGCGCAAAACAAAAATGAACTCGCCATCTGGTTGGGCAACATTGCCCTCATTCTCCTCGCACAAACGGAATACGCCGAGGCCCTGCGCTACTTCGACGACGCCATCCAAATGCAAAAAGAAACCGGCGACCGCTTCAATCTGTGCGAAACGCTGTTGGGCAAAGCCGAAATTTATCTGATTCAAGGCCGAGACGCCCAGCCCCTGCTCGAAGAGGGGGCGCGTCTCTCCGACGACATCCAACGCAAAGATACCCAACTCCGCGCCCATCTCCTACAAGCCCGCGCCCTCGCCCAAATTGGAACCCCCGCGGCCGCCCATTCCCTGCTCGAATCCACCCTCGAACACTTCCCCGACCCCGAATCCCAGGCCCGCATCTTCTACGAACGCTGGAAAATCGAAGGCCGCCCCGAGGACGCCCAACGCGCCCAGGCCCATTACCAAACCTGCGTGGCCCGCGTCCCCAAAATCGAATACAAAACCCGCCTCGCGGAAATTCAACAAACCTTGTAACTACTCAAACCAGACCCTAAAGGTTTCATTTGCAAATCATTTCATGAACTGACCGAGAAAAACCTTTAGGGTCTGTTACCAAATCTTATGAAAAACAACTCATCCACGCTTGGATACCTCTTCATCACCATCACCATCACCCTGGGGATCATCTGGCTCATTCTCTCCCGCCCTACGCTGGAGCAAAACGGGCAATACACCATCGGCACCGCTGAGGGCACCGTCCGCGCCGAAGTGACCGAAATTCTCGAAGAGGGGGACATCACCCTCGGCGAAACCACGCAAACCTACCGCATTTTGCGCGTCAAAGTGCTGGAAGGGCAATGGGAAGGGTTGGAATTCGACATTGACTACGGCCAACGCCAGGTGCGTCCCCCCGGCATCCTCCCGGAAATCGGCGATGAGGTGCTGATCACGCTCGGACAGGATCAGAACAACGTTTTGACTGCGTACTTCACCGACTTCGTCCGTACCCGCCCGGTGCTGATCTTGCTGGCGACGTTTGCGGTGTTCAGTGTCGTGATCAGCGGGTGGAAGGGGATACGCGGCTTGATCGGGATGGCGATCAGTCT
Organism: Anaerolineales bacterium; assembly: GCA_013359445.1. Lineage (GTDB taxonomy): Bacteria > Chloroflexota > Anaerolineae > Anaerolineales > JABWBV01 > JABWBV01. The sequence goes on from JABWBV010000497.1 coordinate 3,928, forward strand.
TGCGGTCATCATCTACTACATCCTGCCCAACATTCTCGCCGGACGCGATCCGGTGTTGATCTCCATCACGGGCGCGTTCGTTTTACTGGCGAGCACACTGTACCTCGTCTATGGTTGGACGCTGAAAACCCACGCGGCGGTTCTCGGCACGCTCATCGCCCTGATCCTGACCGGGTTGATGGCGGACTTTTTCGTCAATCTCACGCGCCTGACCGGGTTTGGCAGTGAGGATGCGTTATTCCTACTCCAGGCGCAAAACATCCAGATCAATTTACGCGGATTGGTCTTGGGCGGGATGCTGATCGGGGCGTTGGGGGTGTTGGATGATCTGGTCATCACGCAGGCGTCGGTGGTGTTCGAGATTCACCACACCGATCCGGGGTTGAAGTTCCGGTGGCTGTTCAAACGGGCGATGGTGGTGGGGCAAGATCACGTCGCGGCGACGGTCAACACGCTCGTGCTGGCGTACGCGGGCGCGGCCCTGCCCACGCTGTTGTTGTTTTCCATCTCCGGGACGGCATTTTCGCAGTTGTTGAATCTGGAGTTTGTGACAGAAGAAGTGGTGCGGACGCTGGTCGGGTCGTTGGGTCTGTTTGCCTCGGTGCCGATCACGACAGCGTTGGCGTGTTGGGTGGTGTTGAAGCATCACGAGTGGGGGGCATGGGTCAAGTGGTTGGGGCCGGAGGGGGGCGGGCATTCGCATTAGCGCCGATTAGCATCGGTTAGGAAACCGATGCCTGATACCTCAAACCCGTTGAAACGGGTTGATCCAAATCACAATGCGTTGAAACCTAATGCGTTTCAACGCATTTCTTTTATCAGCCGCCGAATTGGAATTCGGCGGCGCACTTCGACGGCCTTCGCCAACCCCATAAATCATCCTCCAGTCCCCCTTCACTTAAGACCCCAGTCCGATAACAGAATCGGGCGGTGTTTATATACTATCAGTAGATCGAAATGTGGTTTGTAGTAGGGGCTTCAGCCCCAAGAAAATGAGCTGAAGCGCACACTAAGAACGTTTGATTTCGATCTACTGACTATTACTGATGTAGGGCGAATTGCCAAATCGCCTTACAAATCTAAACCGGAGTCCCACATGCCCTCCCCCCTCATCCAAACCCAAGACCTTCACCGCTCCCTCCCCCTGGGTTCCCAACAATTGCATATTCTGCGTGGTCTCACGTTCAACGTCGAAGATGGCGAATGGATCGCCCTCACCGGCCCGTCCGGGTCGGGGAAATCTACCCTGCTTGGCCTGCTGGCCGGGGTAGATCGCCCCTCGTCCGGCCAGTTGTTCCTCGAAGGTACGGACATCAGCCGCCTGCCGGAGAAACAACTCGCCCGGTTACGCAATGAAAAGATCGGGTTGGTCTTCCAGGCATTTAACCTGATCCCGACCATGACCGCCCTCGAAAACGTCGCCGTGCCCCTGTACATCGTACCACCCGATGTAGACCAGACCGACCGGCTTCTCCACGCTGCCTCCCTCCGGGCCGGCGATGCCGGTGATGGAGAGGGCCGTATCGGCCCCGAACCGCTCACGCGCGCCGCGCGCCATGGCCTCCGCCACTTCCGCGCTTACGGCGCCGTGGGCCTCCAGCAATCCCGGATCCACGCCCAGCAGCAGGG
>JABWBV010000498.1 GCA_013359445.1 Anaerolineales bacterium
TAGCCCGAAAAAAAGGGTGAAAGGGGGGAGCGACATTCCCCTTTCACCCTTTTTTCGGGGATTTTCCTCGCTATGCCTGAGCAGAAACATCTATCCATAAAAAGGGGTCGTAAGGCATTTTTAACATCTTACGCCCCTCCCATGCAAAACAGGAGGCTTCAATGTATCCTCTTTTCAACCTCAACTACCTTATTTTCATGCTCCCCGCTTTCATCTTAATGATAGCGACCCAATGGTATGTAAAAGCCGCATACCAACGCTGGAGCCGCGTCGCGTCTCGCGGTCAAATGACCGGCCTGCAAGCCGCCCAACGGCTAATCCAATCTGCCGCACTCTACAACGTCCGTGTAGAAGAAATCCCCGGACATATGACCGACCACTACGATCCGCGGAGCAAAACCCTTCGGCTCTCACAGGGCACCGCGCGCACCCCATCGGTCGCCGCCCTCGCGATTGCCGCCCACGAACTGGGCCACGCCATCCAAGATCAGGAAGGCTACCTGCCCCTCAAATTTCGCGCCGCCATCGTCCCTGCAGTCAACATCGGGTCCTACCTGGGCTGGTTTTTTATCTTCGTCGGCTTGTTCTTCAACGCCACCAACCTGGCCGTGTTGGGCCTGGTCTTCTTTTCCGGCGGGGTCGTGTTTGCCCTGGCTACCCTCCCCGTCGAACTAAACGCCTCGGCGCGTGCCCGCACCCTGCTTGCCAATTCCGGCCTCATTTGGGGCAATGAAGAAGAAAAAGGGGTCAACGCCGTCCTCAACGCCGCCGCCCTCACCTACGTCGCCGCCCTCGTAACCGCCATCTTACAACTGCTCTACTACGCCAACCTGATTTTTGGACGGCGCAGATAATCTGTTGGTAATTACTCACCAAGAGTAGCAGATTCCGAAAAAAAGGATGAAAGGGGGGATGTATATCCCCCCTTTCATCCTTTTTTTCGAGAAACCCTCGTTCACTGTGAGTAATTACATCTGTTGGATTTTCCAATATCTTTCTTAAGTTGTAATTACTCGCCAGAGTAGCAGATTCAAAAAAAGGAAAGATAGGGTGATGAACATCACCTCATCTTTCCTTTTTTTTTCAAATCTTCCTGTTTTTATTCAGGTCTCAAAATAAACGGCGACTCCAGACCATGTGTCTCTAACAACGATTGGTTTGCCATCAGGTGCTCCGTTGGCCCATCGGCCACAATCCGCCCTTCATCCATCACCACCATCCGGGGGAATAACTCATACACCATCAACATATCATGCGTCGAAACCAGCATCGTAATCGGCAAGTCGCGCAAGAGATGAATCAATTGGCGCCGCGCGCGGGGGTCCAGCCCCGCAGAGGGTTCATCCAGCACCAAAATTTCCGGGTCCATCGAAAGTACAGTGGCAATGGCAATCCGTTTTTTCTCACCCACACTCAGGTGATGGGACAAACGATGAACATACGCCCCCATTCCCACCATTGCCAGGGCACGCTCCACACGGGCGTGGACCTCCGCTTCAGGGTATCCCATATGCAGGGGGCCAAAAGCCACATCCTCAAATACGGTTGGCGAAAAAAGTTGATCATCCGGATTTTGAAACACCAACCCTACTTTTGCCCGAATCATTGGCAGATTCGCCTTGTCCACCTTCAGACCGGACACCGAAATTTCGCCATTGCCCCCCAGAATCCCATTGAGATGCAACATCAACGTGCTTTTTCCCGCCCCATTCGGTCCCACCAGTGCGACCTTTTCCCCGGTGGTGATCGAAAGTGAAATCCCATTGAGCGCCTTGTGCCCATCCGGGTATGCGAACGTCAACTGGTCAATCGACAATGTCGGGAGGGTATCCGCCCCGGGTTTGCCATTCGAAGAGGGTTTTACAGTATGAACAACAGACATAAATTTCTCGTATTTGGAAAATTAGCCTCTACCGGAATTAACGGGATGAGAACCCGAATTTTGAAGAGGCGAAAATTAAAAACAAAACTAACCCAACCGTCCGACGATTTGCAACAGGATCAGGAGCAAAAGAGCCACTCCGCCCATCCACCAATCCCGCGGACGCATGACATGCGAATTCATCGTGAACAACTGCCCGCGATACCCCCGCGCCAGCATCGCGTGATACACCCGATCACTGCGCTCGTAACTACGGAGAAACAACTGCCCAATCATACTCCCCGCCACGCGCGCCCGCCACACGAGACTCCCCCCCACACGGGTGGCCGAACCCGACCGGGGCGCGGCACTCCGCGCTTCCCGCGCCCGGAGCAGGCGTAACGTTTCATCACTGAGAACGAACAGATATCGGTACATGAACGAGATGATCGCCACCAAAATCGCCGGGATCCGCAGATGGCGCAGGGCGTGAATCAGATCGGGGAAGGGCGTGGTCGCAGTCAGGACAATGGCCGCTTGCACAGAAATCCAGCTTCTCAGCAAAATGCTGGCGAAACGGATCAGCCCGGCATCGGAAATGACCAGGACGGTATTCCCTACACCAAGGGCAAACAGGGCATTTCCAGGCACAGTAAAAATGACCGAAATCGCGGCCAGCGCAAAGGGCAAAGCAATAAAAGAGCGCACCAACAGATAGCGCCCCCCCAGGTGAGCCAGTTCATTGAAACCCAAAATCACTGCCCAGGTCAGCCCAAATGCCAGCCACGCCCCATCCGGCAACAAAACATTGGAAAGGATCACCAAAAGCGTGACCACCACTTTCACGCGCGGGTCCAGACGGTGAATCGTGCTCTCGCGGGCCTGGTACTGGTCAAAGGTGTTGAGGTGCATGAGATAAAGCGTATCGCGTGAAACGTAAACCAGACTGGGCGTGGAACCTTCAGCTATACAGGAGATGGCTGAAAGCTCCAACGCCTAATATGACTACACGAATTAGTTTTGATTTGCCATGCGACGGGTCAGGAGAACAATGCCCCAGGCCAGGATGGCAACCACGAGCATCCCCACTACGCCCGCGACAATCGTCGAAAGGCCAGATTCGCCCAGGAAGGGGATGGTGTAATCGGGCAGAATCTCGTAACTGGCGTCTTGCGCGGTTTCGATAAAGCCGACATCCATGGCTACCCGTTCCAACCCATCCGGGTCAGCGGAGGCGAAGGGGGATAGGAGCACCACGAACAGGGCGACCGCCAAGCCCGCGACCACCCACCCCCGCGCGGCCCCGGTTTTTTCCGTTGGGGCTAACACGTCGGGCCGGGTGCGGAGGATGAAGGCGAGCGCCGCCACGGTTATCAACGCTTCCCCAAGCCCGATCAGCGCGTGGACCCCCATCATCGCCGGGAATACGACGCCCAGCGCAGAAGTCTCACTCAGCCAGAGTTGCAAAGACGTAAACAATGCACCTGCCATGACGGATAACCACGCGGCCACCCCCGCCACAATCAAACGCGTCGTTTGCCCGCGTCCAGCAGTGGCCTGATAGAGACCATAGCCAATCACGGCGGTAATCAGGCCCATATTGAAAATATTGGCGCCGAGAACCAACAGACCCCCATCTTGAAACAGGAGGGCTTGTACGCCAATTACAGAGGCCATGACGAGCATTCCTGCCCAGGGGCCGAGGGCGATGGCCGCCAGCGCTCCCCCCAACATGTGCCCGGAGGTGCCCCCGGCGACGGGGAAGTTGATCATTTGGGCGGCAAAGATGAAAGCGGCCATGACACCCATCAACGGAATTTGCCGTTCAGAAAACTCGCCCTGGGTGCGGCGGACTGCAAGACCCAACATGACAATGGTGATAAGCCAAAAGATGACCGAGATGGTGACGCTCAAAAAACCGTCAGGAATGTGCAAGGCGGTGGGACGAAGAAAAAAGGGAAGCATGGGTTACTCCTTTGAAATGGGTAGGCAGTCGGGACACTGCCCAAAAAGGGTGACGTGACTACTATCCGCACGAAAACCAGTTTCGGTGTACAGGCGGTCGTACAGGGTCTGGAGGGCATCGTGAGCAATTTGGATGCTGGAACCGCATGTCCGGCAAATGAGGTGGTGGTGAACGTGATCGGAAGCCTCATAAATAAGTTGCCCGTTGCCGATGTGGGCGGCCATGATCAGGCCTTGTTCCGCCAGAAAGCTGAGGGTGCGGTAAACGGTAGGTTCGGTCAGGCCAGGAAGTTGTTCGCTCGCGCGATGGAAGACTTCAGCAGGGGAAAGATGTCCGCCCGCGTTGAGGAGAACGTTAAGGATGGCGTAGCGCTGGGGGGTAAGGCGAAAGCCACGGGCGCGAAGTTGGTGGGTAAAAGGGTCTTCCATAAAATGAGCTATTTGTTATTGCAAGTTTTTACAACAACAAATTATATCGAAAGTGTTTTTCTAAAAGGTTAATGGATTGTAAAGAAATGGATGGCCCCGCTCGTGAAACATCAAACTGTTCCCGGGACGCTTAAACTTCCCAGGGGGGACGCCCGACCCCGCCAGGGTGGAACAAACCCGCGCGGATTTCTTCGCCCCATTCCGGGTACACATCCCCGGCCGCGGCCAACATGCCAAAACAGCCCGCCAGCATCATATCGCCAAAGGGGACAGCGAAATAAGGGTTCAGGGGGGAGGCATGGAGAAGACTCCGCCGGGGGCCAGTGACCGTGAGGCCAAAGTCGTTGTTGGGGAAGGTGTACGGTTCGGGGTGGGAAATGAGCGCGCCGTGTCCTTTGTCTTCAAAAACATATTCATTGGTCAGGGAGCCATCGGCAAAAGCGCGGAGTAAATTTTCCAGTTTGGCGGGGGTCATTAAGCCAGTGTGGTGTTCAAAAACGCCTTCGATGCCGCCGGGACCGAGGCGAAAGGCCAGGGTGTGAAAATTACCCAGGTTGGCGAGCAGGGTACGGGGCCGCGCGCGGGTCCGAGGATCGAGCGTGGCGCCTAACACCGCCGCAGGGGCCGTGTCCATCACCATGACTGAGGTATCCACCCCGCGGGCGGAGTGGGCAACCGCTTGTAAACGGGTCATGCTGGGGGGGATGTGTTCGGCGCGGTAGGCAAACGCGCTGAGGCGGTTTTCGGTTTGAAGCCGTTCGGCGAGGTATTCGAAGCGGAATTTTCGGTCGGAATATTGGGGCGGGGCCGCGCCATGATCAAAAACGGCCAGGGTGAGCAAGCCCAAAGTTTGAAGGGAGACGCCAAAATGCTCAAATGCCCCTTGAATGGCCGTAAAATCGAAGTCTTTTAACTCCAGCCGAAGGACGGAGGCAGGTAAACGACGAGCTTCGTCTTCGCTGACGACTTGGATGCCCATCGCGCGGATTTCGGCAAGGTCATCGTTGAAGGAGCGGGCCGCGTCTGGAGTGGCGTACACCGCGTGACCGGCGTGCAGGTGGTCTTCGACCGCCCAATGACTGGGGCCGCCGCCCATGGTGACCCCGGTCAACAGGATGGGGGTGCCGTGGGGGGTGGCGGCTTTTATCCGGCGGTGGACGATCATGGTGGGGGAGGGGAGCACCAGCTTGAAGCCGTTTTCCACATCGAGGCGAGTATCGTAGAGGAAGAGGTCTTGGGTGCCGGTGCCAATATCAACGGATAGGATTTGCATGGGGATCACTCATTTTGG
>JABWBV010000499.1 GCA_013359445.1 Anaerolineales bacterium
CTATGAACCCTTTGCTGACAATTTTAGTAACTTTCTTTCCCCTGGTTGGGGTGCTGATCCTGTTGTTTATCAACCAGGAAAATAAAAACGCCATCCGTTGGACGGCCCTGGGCACATCGCTGGTAACATTTGCGATTTCGCTGGTTATGCTCCTGCCCGGACAGTTTGATCGGGAAACCACCACCCTGCAAGGGTTGGTCAACCAGGACTGGATCACCGTCGCGGGCTGGAATATCAAGTTCGCGATGGGGGTGGATGGCCTGAGCATCCTGCTGATCCTGTTGACCACTTTCCTGACCCCCATCGCCATCCTATCCACCTGGACAGCCGTCGAAGATCGGGTGAAAGATTTTATGATCTTCTTCCTGATGCTGGAAACGGGCATGACCGGTGTGTTTGTGGCGCAAGACCTGTTCCTGTTCTACATCTTCTGGGAATTCACCCTCGTCCCGATGTATTTCCTGATCGGGATTTGGGGCGGTGCCCGGCGACGGTATGCGGCGGTCAAGTTTTTCCTGTATACGATGGCCGGTTCGATCCTGATGCTGTTGGCGATTCTCTGGCTCGGCATCGAGGGTGGCACGTTCTACCTGCCTGACCTGATCCGACAGGGCAATATCCCCGCGGATGTCCAGACCTGGTTATTCTTGGCCTTTGCGGCGGCGTTTGCGATCAAAGTGCCGATGTGGCCGCTCCACTCCTGGCTCCCCGACGCCCACGTGGAAGCGCCGACTGCTGGTTCCGTCATCCTGGCGGGCGTCCTGCTGAAAATGGGGACGTACGGGTTCGTGCGGTTCAACTTACCCCTCTTCCCGCAGGCGGCGGTGCAACTCGCGCCGACGTTCGGTTTGCTGGCGGTGATCGGGATCATCTACGGGGCGGCGGTTTCGTATGCCCAAAAAGATGTCAAAAAACTGGTGGCGTATTCCTCGGTCAGCCACTTGGGGTTTGTGATGCTCGGTTTGTTTGCGCTCAATACGCAAGGGATTCAGGGCGGGATTTTACAGATGATCAACCACGGGCTGAGCACGGGGGCGCTGTTTTTGCTCGTCGGGATGATTTACGAACGTCGCCACACCCGCGACATCGATGCGTTTGGCGGATTGTGGACGGTGATGCCCGTGTACGCGGTGCTGACCCTGATCGTTTCGCTGTCTTCGATGGGCTTGCCGGGGCTGAACGGGTTTGTCGGGGAGTTCACGATCCTGTTGGGGGCGTTTGGGTCGGAGGCGTTGGCAACCCAGTTCGGTTCCAGTGTGCTTCACCCCGGTGTGATGACCGGGTTCGCCGCTACAGGTGTCATTTTGGCGGCTATTTATATCCTCTACATGTTCCAAAAAATGTTCCTCGGCCCGGTGACGCACGAAGAAAATAAAAAACTGCTTGACCTGAACGGACGCGAGATCATCACCCTGCTCCCGCTCCTGATCCTGATTTTCTGGATCGGTTTGTACCCCAAACCTTTCTTCGATTTGATGGGGCCAGCAGTGGATCAACTCGTGGCGACGCTTCAGTCCGCGGCGATGGTGATGCACTAAAAAGTCATGAACCTCACTTCAACTGATTACCTCTCTATTCTCCCACTCACCGTGCTTGCGGTCTGGGCGAGCGTTTTGCTTGTCGTAGATTTGTTTATCCCTGGCCCGCGCAAAACGTGGACGGCGATTCTGTCCGCGCTGGGGTTGTTGGTGACGTTGGTGTTAACCGCGATCCTGCCGACCCCCGGTTTGACCTTCGGCGGGATGATTTCCGCGGATGGGTTTGCGTCTTTTCTCAGCATGATTGTCCTCGCCAGTGGGATGTTGGGCATCGCGCTCTCGTATGACTACCTCAAACGGATGGGCATCGAACGGGGCGAGTATTACACGCTTATGATGTTTTCGATCAGTGGCATGGTTTTGATGGCCTATGCCGCCGATTTGATCGTCGTTTTTCTCGCGTTGGAACTGCTTTCCATTCCGCTGTATGTGCTGGCGGGGTTTTCTCGGCCTCGTTTGGACTCCGAAGAGTCAGCTTTGAAATATTTCCTGCTGGGCGCGTTTGCCTCTGGGTTTGTGGTGTATGGCATTGCGCTGGCCTTTGGCTCAACCGCTACGACCTCGCTGGAGGGGATTGTGGCCTCGGTCGATGGGGGAACGTTTAATCCTACGATGCTGACGATTGGCGCGGCGTTGATCTTGATCGGGTTGGGTTTCAAAGTGGGCGCGGTCCCCTTCCACATGTGGACGCCGGATGTTTATCAGGGCGCGCCTTCTACGGTGACCGCGTTTATGGCAGTGGGGGCCAAAGTGGGTGGGTTTGCCGCCCTCTTGCGGGTGTTCGTCTCCGCTTTTAGCTCGCACTACACCCTGATCGAAGACCTGACCCCGGTCTTGTGGGGCGTGGCCGCCGTGACCATGATCGTGGGTAATGTGATGGCGATTTCCCAAAAGAACATCAAACGCATGTTGGCGTATTCTAGTATTGCCCACGCGGGTTATATTTTGATGGCGCTTGTGCCGTTTGCACAACCGGACGTGGCGGGGGATTCCATTGCCGCCGCGTTGTTTTATTTGCTTGGGTTTGCCATCACCAGTTATGGCATTTGGGCGGTTGTGATGACGCTCGAAAACAGCGAAGATGGCGAAGATGGCCTGCACAAAGGCCTCATGCTGGATGACTATGCAGGGTTGGGGCGCCGCTCCCCTGGGTTGGGGGTGGCGATGACGATTTTTATGCTCTCGTTCATCGGTTTGCCCCCCACACTGGGTTTCGCAGGCAAACTCTTTCTGTTCCGCACCGCCCTCGAAGGCGGGTTTGTTGGCCTTGCGCTCATTGGCGTCCTGACCTCGCTCATTTCCGCATACTACTACTTGCGGATCGTCGTCATTATGTACATGCAAGAGGGCCAACCGACGGTGTATCGTGAACGCTGGCTGGGCGTTACAGCCATCGCCTCGGCGTTTTGTACGGTGGTGCTGATGTTTTTTGCCAGTCCTTTGCTCAAGTGGGCGGCTGACTCGGTCCTCCAACTGTTTTGATCCTTTTCGCATAACCTGCTCAGAAGACCTGACAACGTCTTGTCAGGTCTTTTTTTGTCAACCTTTCAACGTGCTATAATATCTTCCGTGCCCTCACTTCCCCTCACCACTCCCGCTCTCATCACCCGCATGGCCCCGCTCCGTGCCCTGGCTGAAAAACTAGCCGCCGAACCGCTCATTGCTGTCGATACTGAATCAAACAGTCTGCACGCCTACCAGGAACGCGTCTGCCTCATTCAGTTTTCTATTCCCTCAGGCGATTTTCTCGTAGACCCGCTCTCCCTCGACACCCTGGCCCCCCTCGCCCCGCTCTTCGCCGACCCCAAATACGAAAAAATCTTTCACGCCGCCGAATACGACCTCATCTGCCTCAAGCGGGATTTTGACTTCACCTTCACCAACCTTTTTGATACTATGTTTGCCGCCCGCATCTTAGGGCGGAACAAAGTGGGGCTGGGGTCCATTCTCGAAGAAGAGTTCCACGTCGTCCTCAACAAAAAGTATCAGCGGGCAGATTGGGGTCAGCGTCCCCTCCCCTCGTATCTCCTTGCCTACGCCCAACTCGACACCCACTACCTCATCCCCCTCCGCACCCGTCTTCGCGAACAATTGCGCCAAAGGAACCTCTGGCCCCTCGCCGAAGAAGATTTCAACCGCCTGTGTCATATCAATGGGCGCGAACCTACCCCGAAAGAAGACCTGGTCTGGCGAATTAATGGCGCCCGCGACCTCACCCCCGAAGAAGTGGCGGTTCTCAATGAATTGTGCCTGTACCGAGATCAAATGGGCAACCGCCTGGACCGCCCTGTCTTTAAGGTCATGAATGATGAACTTCTGCTCGTGATGGCCCAACGCCTGCCCACCGACAGAAATGGCCTGCTTCGCGCGGGGATGACGGATCGGCAACTCCACCGGTTTGGCGATGGGGCACTCGCCGCGATTGCGCGGGGGCTTGCCTCCCCACCCCTTTACCCACCCGTTCACCCCCGCCCCGACGATGAATATCTCTACCGGGTCGAGGTGCTTTCGGATTGGCGCAAAATGCGTGCCCGCGCCCTGGGCGTAGAATCCGATGTCGTCCTCCCGCGCGAACACGTCAATAAGATCGCCCGCCACAACCCAACCGATGACGCCAGCCTTCTTCCCCTCATGGAGGACATTCCCTGGCGCTACGAACAATTTGGTCAGCAAATACTCCAAAGCCTTGCGCGCATCAAAACATAAACCTGGCCTACGCACGGAGTCCCCATGAAAATTGTCTTCCACGGCGCCGCTCAAACCGTTACCGGCTCCCAACACCTCCTCGAAATCAACGGAAAACGCCTCCTGCTGGATTGTGGCCTCTATCAGGGTGCCCGCAAAGAATCCTACGAGATCAACAAATATTTTGAATTTTCCCCGCGCAAACTGGATGCGGTCTTGCTCTCGCACGCCCACATCGACCACGTTGGCAACCTGCCGAACCTGATCAAAAGCGGGTACGACGGCCCGGTCTATGCCACTCACGCCACCACCCACCTCGCCGACGCCATGATGCGCGACTCCGCCAAAATCCAGGAACAGGACTCCGGGTATGTGAACAAAAAACGGGAACGGCGGGGCGAAGAACCCGTCGAACCCCTCTACACGATGGAAGATGCCGTAGACGCCGCCACCCACATGCACGGGGTAGATTATGACCGGGCGTTTGAACCCCTCCCAGGCGTGGTCGTGCGGTTCGTCGAGGCCGGGCACATTCTCGGTTCCGCCGCTATCGTCCTCGACATCGAAGAGCGCGGGCGTAAATTCCGCCTGTGGTTTTCCGGGGATATTGGGCGCTTTAACAAGCCTCTCCTCCGCGACCCCATCTTGCCCGATCAGGCCGATTATCTGCTCATGGAATGTACCTACGGCGACAAACCTCACCGCGACCCCGAAGAAAGTGTGGACGAACTTCGTACCGTCATCGCCCGCACCGCCGAACGCGGGGGCAAAGTCATCATTCCAGCCTTTGCCGTAGGGCGGACCCAAGAGTTGGTCTATTACCTCCACCAAATGTTCAATAACGGCGAACTCCCTGCCATCCCCGTCATCGTGGACAGCCCCCTCGCCGTCAATATCTCCGACATTTTCCGCAAACACACCGAGTGTTTCGACGAAGAAACCTGGGAACTGATCGAGTCCGACAAAAACCACTCCATTTTGGGGTTTGATCGCCTCACCTACATTCGCTCCGTGGAAGAATCCAAAGCCCTCAATGATCGCAAAGAACCCATGATCATCATCTCCGCCTCCGGTATGGCGGAAACCGGGCGGGTGCTTCACCATCTGAAAAACAACGTCGAAAACCCCAAAAACACCGTCTTGATCTGCTCCTGGCAGGCGCCCCAAACCCTGGGACGACGCCTCGCAGACCGGGAAGAGCGCATTAAAATCTTTGGCGAATCCTACGTGCGCCGGTGCGAAGTCGCCACCATCGGTGGGTTTTCTGCCCACGCGGGACAACACCTCCTGCGCGACTATGCTCTCGCCGTCAAAAACC
>JABWBV010000500.1 GCA_013359445.1 Anaerolineales bacterium
CGCAGTTTTTGTGGGCGCTTCAATCCAGCCAAACGCCCGGCGCGTCCGAGGGGTTCGACCGCACGTTTTGGAACGATTTCCTCACGGGCTATTTCCACTCGATCAGCCCCGGGCCGGTGCAATTTGACCGAGATGGCGAACTGCTGATGGAATACCAACCCGCGTGGTACGGGGACGCGCAGGATTACCGTTTGCCCAACTTCATCAGTTCCTTCGGCGCGTTGGGGCATCTGCTCCCCGAACAGCGCAACGCTCTTCAATGGGCCGCCCTCCACACCGCCCCCGGCGGGGAAGCGTATTTCGTAGATTGGGTCCGCAACCCGAACGATTTCCGTGAAGCGATCCTGTACTACATGCTCTTCGCCCCTGGCACGACTCCCACAGACCCGCGCGGCACCCTCTCCCTCGATTTTTACGCCCCCGGCCTCAACCGCGTCTTCAGCCGCACGGGATGGGACAGCGCCGCCACCTGGTTCAACTACCGCCTGGGCTGGAACAGCATTGACCATCAAATGGCCGACGGCAACCACTTTGAACTCTATCGCAACGGCGAATGGCTCACGAAAGGCCGTCAGGGCTATGCCAACATCGCCGAAGGTATTGCCAGTAGTGAGTTTTACAACACCCTCACTATCGGCAACGACCGCCCGGTGGATCGAGATGACAGCGATTGGCGGGTGGACTTGTGGCAACGCGGCTCCCAATGGAATCTCGTCAGCGATGGCGACCCCACCCTGCTGGCGTACAGCACCCACGCGTTGTACACCTTCGCCACCGGGGACGCGACTCCGCTCTACAACAGCACGAACGAAGGGGCCACTGCTGTCGTCCACGCCAGCCGCAGTCTGATCTGGCTCAAGCCGGATTTCATCTTCACCTACGACCGGGCAGAGTCTGTCGGCGGTGGCTACACGAAGCGATGGTGGCTCCAACTGGCGAATCCCGCCAATGTGAACGGGCAAACCGCCGATTCCACCACCCCCAACGGGCAACATCTGTTCGTCACCCTCCTACTCCCGCGCGACGCCACCCTGCAAGCGGTCAACACCACCGACGCCTACGTGCAAGACACGCTCGCCCACAACGAACCGATGACCGTGCGGCTGATGACCGAGGCCCCTGGCGCGCCCGCGTCCGTGCAAATGCTCCACGTTTTACAAGGCGCCGATGCCGGAGCCTCCGCAACCCCGATCACCCTCGTGCAAAGCCTCGATGGCCTGTGGGAGGGCGGAGCGGCGAACGGGTACGTCGTCCTCTTCGCCAAATCCGTATCCCAAACGCTCACTGCCCCCCTCACCTACACCGCCCCGGCGGATACCACCACCCACCTGATCACCGGGCTGACGCCGGGGGCCGGGTACGATGTTCAAATCACGGCGTCCGCGGACGGGGTGCAGGTGACCGTTCAGCCGGGGAGTCAATTCCAGGCAGATGCGGGAGGAGTGTTGGTGATTCAGTAACTTCAGTCGCCCAAATTAGGATTAGTCTCGCTTTAACATTTCGCCCCCAAAAAGGATGGAAGCAAACCTAAAGTGCGCTCCGTCCTTTTTTTATTGGGAAATCCCCTTTTATCCCTGATTTTCAACTTGCCCCAATCCCTTGTTAACCCTATAATAAAGTGGGAGCTTTTCCATTCACCTGACGACAAGTCAATATTGAGTTTTGAAAGGAGGTGCGAACGCCCACACACGCCGGATGACTGACCGTATTTTCAGTTTTTCTTACCTATTTAAATTTTTGGAGGCCCCTCATGACACGTAAATTTTTAATCCCCCTTACCCTTTTCTTGATGGCATTTGTTTTTGCCGCATGCAGTAGTCCCGAACCTGCCCCCGCCGAAACCGAAGCGGTTGCAACCGAGGCGGTGGAAGCACCGACCGAAGTTCCCGCCGCTCCCACTGGAAACACTCTTCAAACCGTGATGGATCGCGGGATGCTTGTGTGCGGTGGCAACCAGGCTGTGCCCGGTTTTGGTTTTCTAAACGAAGACGGGAGTTTCTCCGGTTTTGACATCGACTACTGTCACGCCCTCGCCGCCGCGCTCTTTGGGGATGCCAGCAAAGTGGAAATTCGCCCCACGACCGCCCAGGAACGCTTCACCGCTCTGCAAACCGGCGAAATTGATGTCCTGATCCGCAACACCACCTGGACACTCACCCGCGATACTGAACTTGGGTTGAACTTCACGGCGACGACCTTCTACGATGGGCAAGGCATGATGGTGCGCGGCGACTCCGGCATCACCACAATGGAACAGTTGGATGGGGCTACCATCTGCGTGCAGGCGGGAACCACCACCGAACTGAATCTCGCAGACACTTTTTCGTCTCGGAATTTGACCTACACGCCGCTCGTGTTTGACACTGCCGATGAAGTGGCAGGAGCCTATGAGGAAGGGCGTTGTGACGGGTTCACCACCGACATTTCCGGGCTGGTTTCCCGCCGCACCATTTTGGCCGATCCGAGTGCACACATTATCCTCGAAGAAGTAATGTCCAAAGAGCCGCTCGGCCCCTCCGTGCGTCACGGGGACGATCAGTGGTACGACATCGTGCAATGGGTTGTCTTCGCCACGATGCAGGCGGAGGAACTGGGCGTCAATTCAAGCAACGTGGACGAAATGCTGGCCTCAGATAACCCAAGCATTCGCTTCCTGTTGGGGGTAGAAGGCGATATGGGTCTCAAACTTGGCCTGGCCAACAATTGGGCCTACAACGTGATCAAACTCGTCGGGAATTACGGCGAAATTTACGATCGCAATCTTGGCCCTGAAACCCCCACCTACATTCCGCGCGGCATCAACAGCCTCTGGACGGACGGTGGTTTGATCTACGCCCCCCCAATACGGTAAACATCCCACCCACATCGAAACCGGGTTTTTCCTGATCGCTCCCTAAGGAAAAACCCGGTTTCGCCCGCAATAGAGAACTAGATGAATAGCCCCCCCTCCCAACATCGTATTCCCTTCTGGCGAGATGAACGGATCTTGCATATCCTGTCTCAAGTATTTGTTTTTGTTGCGGTTGCCAGCACGATTTACTGGCTATACGCAAATATGACCCGCTCTTTAGCGGCCATCAATCTCCCGATCAGCTTTCGTTTTTTAAGTATCACCGCAGGGTTTGACATCGGCCAAACCCTGATCGAGTATTCCCGCAGTTCGACGTATCTCCAGGCATATTTTGTCGGCGTCCTCAACACGGTCATTGTGGCCTTGTGGGGAAATCTTTTTGCGACGGTTTTGGGAATCATTGTGGGGGTTTCGTGGCTCTCGTCGAATTGGTTGGTCAGCCGATTGGCCCGCATTTATATTGAAATCTTTCGCAATATCCCTTTGCTCGTGTTTTTGATTTTTTGGTACGGGGGGGTCTTTTTAAAACTCCCGAGCGTTCAAGATGCGCTCGCGATTGGGCCGCTTATCTTTAGCAACCGTGGCGTTTCGATGCCGTGGGGCATTCCGACCGAAACTTTTCAGACCTTTTTATTCTTGCTCGCAGGAGGGATCGTCGTTGCGATAGGAGTTGGATATGTTTTAACGCGACAAGGGAAAAAGACTGGTCGAATGCCACTCATTACCCTGTGGAGTCTGCTCACCTTTTTGGGCGTTGCCCTGGTGGGATGGTTCGTGCTTCCGCAGGCCCCCTTGCTGTTTGAAATTCCCGCCAAACCCGAAACCGGCTTTAATATTGTGGGGGGGAATACTTTCTCGCCCGAATTTATGGCCCTGCTCTCCGGGCTGGTGCTGTACACCGCCGCATTTATCGGGGAAGTGGTTCGCGCGGGGATTCAGGCCGTATCGAAAGGGCAAACGGAGGCCGCGCGGGCGTTGGGGCTGACCGGCTTCCAGACGCTCCGGCTGGTGGTGTTTCCACAGGCTTTGCGAGTGATTATTCCCCCATTGACCAGTCAATATCTCAACCTGACGAAAAACTCCTCGCTTGCGGTCGCCGTGGGTTACCCTGATCTTGTGCAGGTTTACGGCACCATCATCAACCAAAGTGGGCGTGCCGTGGAAATGACCGCCATTATGATGGCAACGTATTTATCGTTTAGCCTGCTCACATCCCTTGTGCTGAACGTATACAACAAACGCATACAACTGGTGGAGCGCTAACATGACCACACATACCTCTTCTCGCTCCGAAATTCTTCCTCCCCCCCTTGAACGCTCCGCGGTTTTGGGTTGGCTCGTCAAAAACCTGTTCAACACCTGGTACAACGCCCTCCTCACCCTGCTGACTCTGGCGGTGGTGTATTTTGTTCTGCGGGGCACCCTGACCTGGGCCTTTACCGACGCCCGTTGGGATGTGATCCCGAACAACATGCGCCTGTTTTTCGTCGGGCAATATCCCAGTGCCATTGCCGGGCAGACTGATTACATCTGGCGTTTGGGATTGTGTGTGTATTTGCTCGCCGCGCTGATTGGGCTGACGTGGGGGGTGCGGGTCAAATACCCCGAACCCGTTGGGTTGGTGTTGGTAGGCATCCCGGTAGTGCTGGCCTTAATTCCGGTATTGTATTTTTTCATTGCCCGGCCCGCGGAAACGCCATTGGGCGATGTGCTAACCACAGCCGTTCAAATCCTGGCAATGGATGTGATTGCAATCGTTGGGTTGTATATCGGCAAATGGCGCGGCGACCGTTTCAAACGGCTGACGAATGTTCTGTGGATCATGTACTTTCCGCTTGTAATTTTGCTGATCCGAGGCTTTGGGGAAAACTTTGACGTGCAAGAGGCTCCCCTCGCGGCGATTCCCACCCGGTTTTGGGGCGGGTTACTGCTTTCCCTTCTGCTTTCCATCGTCGGCATTGTGTTTTCCTTCCCCCTCGGGGTCATGTTAGCCCTGGGCAGACAATCCAAATTGCCAGTCATGCGAACTTTTTCGGTCTTGTATATCGAGTTCATCCGTGGTGTACCGCTGATCAGTTTGCTGTTTATGGGACAGGTGATGCTTAATCTCTTTCTGCCATCGGGAATTACCCTGGATCGCGTCCTCCGAGCTATGGTGCCGATTACCCTTTTTTCGGCGGCGTACCTCGCCGAAAACGTGCGCGGTGGGTTACAATCCATACCGAAAGGGCAGTATGAAGCCGCCTACGCGCTGGGGTTGAATGGGTTCAAAACGATGATCTTTATCATTCTTCCGCAAGCCTTGCGCGCAGTCATCCCCGTGATTGTGGGGCAGTTCATTGGCCTGTTCAAAGATACCTCGTTGGTTGCGATTGTGGGGCTGTTGGACTTGCTGGGCATTGCGCGGGGGGTGATTGCGAATCCCGATTATATTGGCACACAAAGAGAAGTCTTTTTGTTTATTTCGGTGTTTTATTTTGTATTCAGTTACGCGCTCGCCTATACCAGCCGCCGGTTAGAAACGGCTTTGGGCGTCGGGATTCGGTAGCCGTATTCAACCATCAAGGAGTTCACCATGAGCAACAACGAAAATGATCCCATTATCATCGCCCGCGATGTCCACAAATGGTACGGGCATTACCACGCCTTACGCGGGGTGAATATGGAAGTAAAAAGGGGCGAGG
>JABWBV010000501.1 GCA_013359445.1 Anaerolineales bacterium
GCTCACCCTCGCGCTCACGCTTGAACTTCTCGGCCTGCCATGACGACGTGCACTCCTTTATTGCCGGTTCTCGCGAGCGTCCTCTGGGCCGCCCTGCCTGCCGCCGCGCTCGCGGCCCGGGTGAACCCCGACCTGCCGACGCCGATCCGCCTGCCGTCGGGCTCGCCGCGCTTCTGGCGCGCGCGCCACTGGTCGAGGTCGAGCTTTTCCTTGGCGAGGAGCAGGCTCTTCCGGTAGTCGCCGCTGTCGTAGTGCTTGCGCGCGACGTTGTCGTAGGGCATGGCCGACGCCGGCACGAGATTGTCGTGCCTGACCTCCCACGGCTCGCGCCCGACGGCACGGGCGATGGCGTCGATCACCAGCTCCATGGCGAAGCACACGCCGGTGCGCGCCACGCCGCGATAGGGCAGGAAGCCCGGCTTGTTGGTGGCGACGCACCAGGTCTTGCAGCGGTAGCCGCGGAAATCGTAGGGGCCGGGCA
The DNA here is from genome assembly GCA_013359445.1 of Anaerolineales bacterium. GTDB lineage: Bacteria > Chloroflexota > Anaerolineae > Anaerolineales > JABWBV01 > JABWBV01. The sequence continues at coordinate 482 of JABWBV010000501.1, forward strand.
GGTTGGGTTCGACATCGGCGGCATTGGGGATAACGAAGAGGGGGTTGACGGTGACCTCCCCGGCAGGGGTCATGGTTCCGAGCACAAGCAGGCGATCCATGAGTTGAAGGGGCTGGTGCGCGGGGGGCGTGAAGTTGTTTTGTATGAACGCCTTTAATCCTTCGTAGGTGTAGTTGCTGATCCACTGGTTTTTGCAGTAGGTCATAATGTCCGTCCAGGCTGGGTCGAAGATTTGGTGGGGGGCCTGGATGTCAAACCCAAAAAAGGCATCCACCCCATCCACGGCGAAGCTGATCATGCCGAAAGGATAGGGGTAGTTCCGATCTCCGTTGGGGGCGTTGCAAAATTCCACATGACGCCGTCCCAGCGTATGGGCGAGTTCATGGCCCCCGTACCAATCTCCGTAAGTAAAATCGGTATCCCAGTCGAAGTTAGGGCTGGAGGCTGGGTCTCCGGTTGGCCCAGAGGCCACCAGACTGGGAATGCCATCTGCACAGCCGAGGGTAAACCCGCCTTCGTCGGTGTACATGGCGTAGATGCGTCGTTGGCTTGTCCACCCCGCCCAGGCGCGATAAGAGAGCATGGATTGGTTGACATCTCTACAGTTGAAATCTTGCCCCGGAATCGCCGGTTTGAAGAGGGCGATTTGGCGATAGGTTACATCGGCATAAGGAATGGGGTAGGCGCGTTCCAGCCAGGATTTTAACGCCCAGGTTTCGGTTGGTAGGGGATAGAGATAGGGGGTGTTGGGGGCGATGGCATAGCCATAGCTGAAAATCGTGACGGGTAAGGCGGGAACCTCTTGAAAAGTTACTGAGGTTGAGAGGAGGTTGTCGGTGTAGTTGGTTTCTTGAGGGGTGCGGCCGCGCCAGGAGGTTTCGGGATTCACTTCGGCGGTGAGGGTGACGGTGCCTTCACGAAATTCGGAGGGAAGCTCGAAGAGGAACGCTTCGTTCAAGGCGGCACGGTTGAAAGGGGCAGTGGGAACGAGGAGGTGTGCGCCAGGATTGAGCGGGGAAAGGTAGCGTGTGATGCCGTTCTTTTCCACATTTAACCGGGCGTATGTCCACGTCTCCTGTCCGGTCGCGGTGGCATAAAAGCGGACAAAGGTTCGTTTTTCAGCAATTAAGGAAACACTGTTATGCAGGTCCTGGATTGCTTGGGTCACTTCCAGATGTTCGGCGGTGAGTTCGGCAGAGAGAGTGGGAATCAGCAAAAAGGCGTGGTTTTGGCCTGTGTCGGTGCGGAGGCCCCAGCCCACGATGAATCCCTGATCGTTGATTGCGTGGGCTTCTTTGAGTTGCCAGTCCTGTTCATCCAGGAGTTGATGTTGCAAAACATATAGTGTTCCATGCTCCCACAACACCGGAAACCGAAAGCTGGCTGAGCCTGCCAGGCCCACGATTTGGCTGAAATTGTTGATGTCGAACGCGTTTCCATACGGACAGTTGGCGTCAAGTCCCGGCAGAAGTTCAGTCATGCCCCCCGCATCGGACCAATAAAATGGCTCTTTATACAAACCCGATGGATTTTCCCAGGAATCGCCGACGACTTCGGAACGGTTATTGGTGGCAACCGCCATGCTGAAGCGGTGCGGAGGGGCCTGCCCCGCCAGGACACCCAAATCTTGCACGCCGTTCAACCCCCAACGGATGGCATGAGGGCCATCATATCCACCGCCGACAGGGATGGTCGCATTGCCTACTACCTCATGCCAGCTATTGATGTCGTGGGCATAACTCCAGCTTCCCCCTGGCAGGGTACCTAAATCGGTCATGGTTCCCCCTTGATAGCTGAATGCGCGATATCCAAAAGGCACGACATTGGTCGTATCCCCTGAACCGACAATTCTCCCGGCAGTGTTGACCCCTTCGGCAGTGCTGACCGTCCCCCCTGGCAAAAAGCCCAAGTCAGCAATTGAGCCGGGGGTTCCTGTCCAGGACACGGCCTGCCCATCGGAACTCCCTACGATCAAGCCTGCGTTGCTGATAGCATACGCCACGCTGCTTGTTGCCAAGGCCCCTAAATCCGTCATGATGTTGTTTTGCCAGAGGAAGGCGTGTTCCTGTCCGCCTGCGGTATATGAAGAGCCTACGATCTGTCCCAGATTATTAATGTCGTGGGCCACACTGCTGCCTCCCCCAAGTGTTCCTAAATCTATAATCGTATAAGTTGGCCCTACAATTGGATCGGGTGGGAAGATCGGGCAAGTTCCTCCGCGGATAACCTGAGTAGTTTGCCCGGTCACCTCCTGATAGCGCCCCTTGCCAGTTATTAAAAGAAAAATAAAAACGACAAACCATCTGAAGGCTAAATTCGCGGGTTTCATCACTTTGCTCCATTTTCTAGCATTAAGGGTGCTTCTCGTTCAATTTAAGACCTATTCATCCAGGCCACATTGCTGTTTAACTGGGTAGGCAGATTTAGCCAGGCCCGTTCCGACATCCCTATCCCCCTTATTTTCGGGCAAACATCTCCCCTGGATGAATATTACTCCTCGTCTTTCAGCATTCAAGAATGAAAAAAGAATGATTTTTTCACTCTTTTTAAAAAAATCATAAATGTAAATCCGTGACGGGGTTGCTCGACGCGCCCCCTAAAGGGGTGCTTTACGCGAGGCTACAAAGCTTGCACAGCCAAACCCGAAAAAGAGGTTTTGACATTATTCTTCCGAGCGCAGTACCCACAAGCCATCCGCTGTGGCGAGGTAGAGGGTATTGCGGACGGTGGGGTCAAGGACGAGGGCGTTGATGGGGATGATGAACGGTTCGGGGCTGACTGCCGACCAGCTTTCGCCGCCATCGAGACTGCGATACACACCGTAACCAGAAATAGCCAAGTAAAGGGTTGTGGGATACTCAGGATCGATTACCAGCGCAGTCACCTGTCCTTCTGGAAAGCCAGAATTGGAAATCTTCCAGGTTTGACCGTTGTCGGTGCTTTTGAAAAGACCAGCCGCCTCCCCGCTCAGAACTGCGTACAAGGTCGTTGAGGTTTGCGGATCAATGGCGAGGTGATCCACGCGACTTCCGGGAGGCAGACCAAAATTGGCGGGTTGCCAGCTTCCCGCCGCACTGGTACTGATGAATATTTCATCCTCCCCCAGAGAGATGTATAGTCGATTGGGATTTTGCGGATCGACCACGAGCCAACCATAATAAGAGTTATACCGGGCTGGTAAAATGCCCATTTCCTGCCAGATTTGACCGCTGTCGGCGCTTTTCATCACAGTTGAATCTGTGCCACCTAAAAAACCGGGATTCTTGACAAAATACAAAGTGGCAGGGGAATTGGGAGCAATCACCAGGTTGAGAAGATCGTATTCCTGATAGATTTCCGTCCAGGTTTCGCCGCTGTCGGTTGTTTTATACACATATGTGGGGGTTGGCGCGCCCGTGCCGGTCAGTCCAAGATACAGGGTTACAGGCGGTTGAGGATCCATGGCCCAAAAAGCAACGCTACCTCCTGTATAAATGGGGTCGTCGGGGGTGGGTAACACCATCCAATTCCAACTCATGCCTCCATCGGTGCTATGAATGAGACCCTCTGCGCCAAATGTGTTCGAGGATGCGTAGAGGATGCCAGTTGTTTGTGGGACAATTGCTAATTGTTGGATCGAGATGGCCTCGGAGCCGCTAGGCTGCACCGGATTCCAGGATTGTCCGTTATCTTCGCTTTTATATAGTTTCCCAGCTCCTTCCTGGAGAATGGCATACCAGGTGGCAGGCGAAGACGGGTCAATAGCCAGGGATTGGATAATGGCTTCGCCAGGGAGCCCCAGGCGATTGGCCTGCCAGGTTTGTCCGTGGTCCGTGCTTTGGTACGCACCTTCAAGGCTCAGATAGTACAGCGTACTGGAATCTTGTGGATTTACGACAAAGTCAAGAAGGTTCAAGCCCGGGAGGGGGATTTGTTGCCATAATTCACCACCGTTGGAACTTTGATACAGACCATAGATACCCTTATCTAAGAAATAGATGGTATTGGTTTGTGAAGGATCGAAAATGAACTTTGGCTCGAAGAAAGGGGATAGTCTTAACTCAGGCAAACCTTCTGTTATTTCGCGCCAGGTTTCGCCTCCATCCGTGCTTTTATAGATACTACCCATGTCGGCTACAAACAAGGTGTCTGGGTTATGGGGATCGATTTCCAAAATTCCTATTCCGCTCATGATAAAGTCTACAAAAGGAACTGGGAAGTAAGCCCAGGTTTTCCCTTCATCGGAACTTTTTGCAAAGCTTTGTGAGGCTTCGCTAAAACCATAGAGCGTTGTAGGGGTATGGGGGTCCCGACGTACCCGGTAAATTTCTGCTTCACGGTATTGCTCCAAATCCTTGTCCGGTTCGACAGGTTGCCAGGTTACGCCCCCATCCATGCTTTGATCTGCCGTATATTCTCCTCGGGCAAACAACGCACCGGGAGTGAAAAGATCGAAAGCCAATGTCACATCTGTAAAGTCTGCCAGCCCACCACTGCCCCCATTTCCCAGTTGCGTGTACCCCAGGACTTGGGTAGATTCCTGGGTTGCCGTCGGGGACGGAAGCGGGGGAACAGTTGCAGTAGCTAAAGATGTTGGGGGTTCGGTGAGAAGAGGCGTTGCTTCGGCGGGCGCAGGAGTAAGGGTGCTGCTGTTAGCACAGGCGAGACCGAGGAAGAGCAAGAGGACGAGAGAAAAATAAGGGTTTCCAAGTTTAGTTTTCATCGTTATTACTTGAGTTTATTTTTGGATGATGGGGAGATAAATAGCAAAATCAAAATTGTATTCGCAAGCAGAATATAGTTCTTGACCGCTTGTACCCGTACTAAAGATAAATACGACGCAAGCATTATTGGGGCTGAATTCAAAATATCTATCGTAAACATCCGCGAGCGAATTGACGGGCGGCGGGTTAAGCTTGACCGATTCTCCTCCTTCAACAGGCACGCGAAACAGCTCGCCTACACCGTTTGTTATATCTGCTACGTATGCTACTTGATCGCTATCAGGGCTAATGGCAAGATGATATGAGTGAAAGAAGCTGGCCGATGTACTAATGTTGACTGCTATTCCC
>JABWBV010000502.1 GCA_013359445.1 Anaerolineales bacterium
TATCACTGACACTCGCCGCCACGCCGAAGGAGCCGCCCGGCACGCCGGAATAATTCAACGACGCCCAGGGAATCGCCGCTTCTATCCCATACCCATCGGAAGTCCACCAGGTTGCCATGATCACTTCATCTGCCCGGCGAGAGGCCTGCAAGCCTAAGGTTCCCACCTCGCCCAAATTCCAGTAAGCGGCGCGGGGCGCATACAAAAAATAAAATGCGCCCACATCATCCCCTGAACTTTCTACAAAACCGGGATGAAAATCGAACTCCAAATCGTCTTTGCTATCGGTGGTATCTTCAAAATCTCCGGCCAGGTCGGTGTCAATGATCAGTTGGGGCGCATCCCCCAGGAACAGGCGGGTGTCTTCGCCCCGATAAGGGACAAAACTTTCGTCCTGCACCAGATAAAGCACGTACAAATAGTTGGTATCAAAGGCGAACATCACCTGCGCGGCGAGGTCTACCGAGGCCTCCAAACTGGGAACGCCATAGGGGTTAAACACCTCACACGCCTCGTCGTACACCACACGCCCAATGGAGGTCGGATTGACCCCCGATGACCGCGACGCCACTTGCCAATCAGTCCCATCCCCATCCATGACGATGGAGTTGGTGCCAATCGATTCCGAAATAAAGGGGGCGTAAAACTCCCCGTACTCCGGCGGGCGACGGAAAGCGCCTGTTTTCTCCGGGTTGAGCGTGATCGGCACCCAATCTTCTGCCAGGACAATCGGAAATTCGGTAGGCTGGATATTCTGCACGCGTACCACCACCTCCGCCGGGAGAATGTAGTCCACCTCCATCGTGGTATAAAACGTCCCCGCCTCCCCGCCGATTTCCCCGCCCTCAACATGAACCCACTGCCGTTGAATTTCTTGCCCATCCGGGGTTTCCAGCTTCACCAACAGTTGGCGGTCATTATTTTCCGGCACGCTTGCCACCCCGGAAATGATGAGCGGTGTCGTCACAATCCCATCCGCCGCGGGAACTTCAATCCGCACAAAACTTTCGGGCACTTCCATATTTTCGATGGGGGTGCGCGGCCCTTCGGGGAGTTCATTCGCCTGGGGCGGGGTGAGGCTAAAACCAAGAAAACAGCCATCTGTCATTTCGAGTTGGGCATAGTGATAGGGGACATCATGCCGCAGGGTCAGGATTTGGGCGCTTTCCGGGGTGGCGGGGGCAGATTGGGCGTCAATCGTTCCCCGAGCCGGGTCCAGGACGGTCAACGTCGCGGAGCCATTCCGCACCAGCACCGTCACATCCAACGCCTTCACCCGTGCCAACACCTGCCGAAAATCCATCTCCAAACTGCCATTCACCATCGCCACGTCGGGAATCCCGTCCAAGTTACAATCTTCCGCGGCATACTGCCCCGCGGCCCCCAGCGTGATGCCCACATTTTGATAGGTGTAACTCGCCCCTGGCGCGGGGACCACCTGCGGCGCGGCTTGCAACACCTGCTGGCTGTCCGCTAACACATCCGCCTGGGGCCAGACAATATCACCAAAATTATCGGTGTTCGTCCCAGCCTGGCTTTGGGCTAACCAGGTCTGAACATTGCTCATATTCGCCGGAATCCCCGCGCTGGCGTCCCCAATGGGCGCAATCCAACGCGCGATATTGGTTTGCACATCCTTCGTGACCCCGGTCCCCGTCGTCACTTCCAAATCATTGGGGGTCGCATCTAAGGCCAGCACCCACTGCAAGGGGCTATTCGGTTCCTGATACACCATAAATGTCGTCCCCGTCGCCTCGATGGTGGCAAATTCCGTAGTGATGGTAAAGCGTTTCGCAATCGCCTCCGCCGGGTCAAAATCGTTCAACAACAACCCGCCATTTTGAAAAATCGTCACCGCCGCGTTCTGCTCATCAAGGGAGACTTCCTGCACCGTCAATTCCCCATCGCGGAGCACTTCCACCGTCAACAAATCACCAAACTGCAAAATAGCCCGCCCGGCCTCGTCCACATCCACCCCTTCGCCAACGGACAACACCGTGGTTTGTTCAACCGGCAAATTCTCGCGCGAGGCATCCGCCCGCACAATAAACACACTGTCCAAACTCGCCAGCGCGGAAACCTGCCCATCAGCTTGCGCGCCCCCACACGCATTCACCACCGTACTGCACGCGGCCAAAACCACGGACAAAACCAACCATGTCAGAACAGAACGAAACTTTCTCATCTTCTCTTCCTTTTTAAGCGATCCACGAAGTTCACGAAGGGCACGAAGGGTAAGAAACAAAAAATTCTTATCTTAGTGAATTTGGTGTGCTTAGTGGATCAGATTTCTTCCAGTTAAACGCCAGGAAAAACCCAATTCCCCCGGCCAACCCCATCAGCGCGCCCCAAATGATAGCCTGATTGAATAATAACTGATTTGCGATCAAAAAGACAATCACCCCGCTGAGGGCGGATAGCCCCAAACGAATGCCCCGCCCCACGCGGAGCGGGGCAATGGCCGGGGCGGTCAACCCCGCGCCGATCAGGGCGCCCGCCGCGAGCGCAAGCCCCACGCGCGGTTCCCCGGCAAATATACCGCTCAAAAACAGAAAACTGAGCGCCATCACAACTGCACTGACCGTCGTCCCCGAGAGCCATCGGGCAAAGGGTCGCTCCTCATCCAAAATGTACCGGAACACCGCCTGATTGGTGGCAGTGCTCGCCCCGACCGTTGCGCCCAACACCCCAGCCATCGCAATCCCAAAATAGATCAGCCCCAGGATACGGAGAAACGGCAAAATGCTCAAATCCTGCGCGCTCCCCAGCCCGAAGAATATCCCCATCCCAAACCCCAGCGCCAGAAACCCACCCTGCAAACCGTTCAAAATCATCTCTACGATCTCGCCGCGGTGGCGGTTGAGGCGGAGCGCCCACACCTTCCGCGTGATCTGCCCCCGAACCGAGGCGGGGAGCAGGGCATCCACACTCGGACGGGCGTCGCGGATGGCGATCAGGGCGGCGAGGGCGAGCGGGTCTGCTTGAGCGGCCACCAACCCGTCAATCGCCACCTGGCTGACCGGTTTCGGGGCGTCGTTGACGAGGCGGGAGATGGCGGCGGCGGCGGATTCGCGCACGGTGCTACTGGTGTCTTTGAGGGCGCATTTGACCAGGGCCGCGGACACGGCCGGGTCAGGGTACGCGCCGAGGTGGAAGGCGGCGCGGGCGCGGGGGGCGTCTTCGAGGTGGGTGAGCAGGTTGAGCAGGACGCGCTGGCAGTCGGTGACGGGGAGGAGCGTTTGCCAGAAGGAGATGTCGTCTTCAAAGGCCGCGGCGGTGGCGAGAACCATTTCCGTCTCCTGTGGGGTGAGGCGGACGCGGCCACGTTGGGCGTTGATGATTTTCAGGTCGTCGAGGGCGAGGAGGCGTTGACGGGCTGTCCACGCGGGGTAGTCCTGGCGGATGATCTCCCTGGCTCTTTGCGCGTCCCAAAATTCCTGCCCGAGCCAGCGGGTGATGCGGGGGACGAGGTAGTCGTGGGTGAGTTCGTAGGAGGTTTGTTGGTTGGTTGGTTGATCGGTTGGTTGGTTAGTTGGTAGCACCCTGAGCGACGTTCGACTTTCGAACGACGGAGGCTTTGCGTAGTCGAAGGGTGCGGGGGAATTGTTGATTGTTGATTGCTGATTGTGGATTGGGGTTTCGTAGCGTTGGAGGAGGCGTTGGCGGGTGAGGTGGTCGAGGATTTCGGCGGCTTTTTCGGGGGGGAGGTCGGCGGTGCGGGCGATGTCTTCGAGGGGGAGGCGTTGTTTGACGCCGCCACTGCTGACGAGGGCACCGAGCAGGAGGCGGACGAGGGGTTGGTCGTCGGTGGGGAAGGCGGCGACGGTTTGGTCGAGGTAGTCGCCGAGGATGGCTTGCACGCCGCCGAGTTCGGTAAAACGTTTGAGCGTCAAGGACACCGCGCGGTCGGGTTTGGGGGTGGGGTGGCTCTCGGGGGAGGGGCCACTGTTTCGTTTAACCGCATCCTGCCAGAGTTGATCGGCGACGAGTTGGAGTTGGGGCGGGGAGATGTCGCCGTCGGGGGTGGTGAGTTCGTCGAGGAGGCGATTGAGAAGAAAGGATTCCCAGGTGCCGTTGAAGAGGCGGGCGGGGTCTTCGAGGGCGGCGCGGGCGTTTTCGCGGCCCAGTTTTTCGAGCCGGAAGCGGACGTCCATCAGGCCAGGGACAAGGTCTTCGAGGGTTTGGAGGCGGCCCAGGAAGTCTTCGCGCAGGATGAAGACGAGGCGGAGGTTGAGGGAGCGGTCTTCGTGGAGTTCGTGGAAGAGGCGGGCGGCGGTTGTGCGTTCGAAGGAGTTGTAGACGAGGAAGAATTGTTCAAACTGGTCGAGGACGAGGACGATGGGGCCGCTGAGGGCGCGTTGCCATTCCCGGACGGTGACGAGGAAGCTCTCGGACGGGGGAGTGAGGCCCGCGCGCTGTCCGGTTTCGAGCAGCGCGCGGCGCATGATTTCGGTCAGGGGTTGGTCGGGCGAGGGGGTGCAGGTGGCGACGAGGGAGCGTTGTTGGAGCAGGCGAGGGGTGACGCCCGCGTTCATCAGGCTGGATTTGCCAGAGCCGGATTCGCCGTAGAGGAGGGTGAGGCGATGGGCGAGGATGCGGTTGGCGAGGCGCTGGCTTTCTTCGGTGCGCCCGCTAAAGATGGCGGCGTCGGCGGTGGTGAAGCTGTCGAGAGCTTTGTAGGGGCGGTCGGGGAGGGAGCCTTTTTGGAGTTCGAGGAGGCGGTCGGTGGGTTCGGGGTCGCGGGGGGTTTGGATTTCGGCTTTGACGGCGGCGGCGAGGTCTTCGAGGAATTGGAGGGGGTTTTCTTCGAGGGTTTCGACGTTTTGGGCGGCCCAGTATTTGTCTTCGACGGGGTCGAGCGGTTCGGGGACGACGGCGTAGGCCTGTCGGCGGAACGCGCTTAGGTTGCGGGTGACCTGGTTGTAGAAGCGTTTGAAGAGGGGGCTGTTGAGGTCGTAGCCGAGGAAGATGAGGGTTTTGGTGGCGAAGAAGGCGCGGACGACGTCGCTGATGGTGGGGAGGCGGCGGATGAAGTCGTCGAGGTCGTCTTCGGTGATGATGAGGCTGTCGGGTTGGTCGATGTCGCCCTGCATTTTGATGAGGGTGATTTTGGCTTCGTCAAAGAAGGGGACGTCGGCGTCGCGGACGATGAGGACGTAGGGTTTTTGGAACTGGTCGAGGGCGCGTTCGAGGATCTGGTCGAAGCGGGTGGTGAGGACTTTGGTGTGCGGGAGGACGGCGTCGGCGATGAGTTGGTGGAGGGGGTCGGGGCCGGCTTGCAGTTTGCGGAGTTCTTCGCGGAGGGCGGTGATGAGGGCGTTGCGGCCTTTGAGGACTTCGTAGTCGCGGGCGACAGCGGAGAGGGAGCGGTCGGGGCGCACGTATTCGATGCGCGCGGCGAGGGCCTCGGCGATTTGCTCGATGGCGGGGGGATTGTGCGACGCGCGAAGTGCGTTGCCGACAAAGAGGATGGCGTTGTCGGTGGCGATGAGGTCTGCGAGGCGGGAGGTGAGGCGGGACATGGGGGGAGG
>JABWBV010000019.1 GCA_013359445.1 Anaerolineales bacterium
GGGATGGGATTTTGACGGGGCAGGAAGGCGAAGGGGGCGGGGTCCAGGCGGTGAAGTTGGGCGAGGCGGGCGGCGAGTTGGGGAAGGTGGTTTGGCAGGTCGGCGGGGGGGAAGTTGGGTTGGCCTTCAATGAATGCGGTGATGAGCAGGGGAGCGGGGAAAATCCCGGCGGGGGCGAGGTGGAGGGGGGCGGGGACGGGAATTCCGGTGGTCTGCAGGATTTGCAGGAGGCGGAATTCGTCTTCGGCGAGGTGGGGATTACGGGCGAGGTCGCGGGGGCCATGCTGGCGGGCGATCCAGCGTTGGGTGTCCCCGGTGGGGGTGCGGATTTCCAGGGCAGTCACCTGCGCGGAGACGCCGCCCGCGAGGGGCCAGGTGCGGAGCAGGTGATGATCGGGGGCGAGGGTTTCGAGGAGGCGGGCGAATTTTTGGGCTTCCGCCATGTCAAGCAAGGGATTATTCCTGGGGGAAGAGGTCTTTTTTCAGAATGGCGTATGCGTAGGAGTCATTCCAGAGGGGGTTGCAGTTCGCATCGCGGTGAAAAAAGATATTTTGGCGGAGATGACCTTCACGCGTCATGCCGATTTTTTCCAACACCCGCCAGGAGGCAATATTTTCGGGGTTGCAGTGGGCGACGACGCGGTGAATGCCGAAATGTTCAAAGCCGTACCGGAGGAGGGCGGTGGCGGATTCGGTGGCGTAGCCCTGGTTGTGGTAGGCGGGGTTGAAGATGTAGCCGAGTTCCCAGGTGAGGAATTCTTTCGGCTCGGTTGGGCTGAAGTACAGGTGGCCGACGAGTTTGTCCGTTGCGCGATGGAGGACGGCCCAAAAATCGGTGTGTTTGGCGCGTTCGGTGATGAGGCGGGTGGTTTCTTCCAGGGTGAGCGGGGCGCCGGGTTCGAAGCGGTAAATGGTGGGGTTGGAGAGGTATTCAAAGGCGGCGGGGGCGTCTTCGGGCTGGAAGGGGCGGATGAGGAGGCGGGGAGTGGGGATCATGGGGGGGGGGAGGGGAAGGGGGGGAATTGGAAGGAAAGGGGGGCTAGAATTTTTTTGAACGTGTTGGGGAAGAATTGTAATCCAGGCCATGAAGGATTTTGGATTTGAATGAAGGAGACGGGATGCCGATATTCCCCCCAGTCATCTTTTTTCGGGCTAATCTTTGCGGACGAAGAGGCTAAAAAAGCGTTTGTTGCCGTGGCGGAGGGGGAACGTTCGGGCCACCCCATCCATACTTCTGTAAATCCACCTTGTCTTTCAGAAATACCACCCCCTCCTCTTCCAACAATTGACGTTGACGACCTGCCCCAGGCCGTTCGCTGATTTTGCCCTGGGAATTGATCACCCGTTGCCAGGGGACATCGGGCGGGCAGGCGGCCATGGCGTTGCCGACCCAACGGGGTGCGAAGGCTTTGTAGTCTTCCGCCGAAATGTCCGCGGGCGGGGGCAGAAGCAGGGCAATTTGCCCGTACGTGGCGACTTTCCCGTGCGGAATCTGACGGGCCACCTTCCACACTTGTTCGTAATACGCTTGCGGGTCAGGCGGGGCAGTGTAGTTCATCATCATCCGCCCATTAAATCGTATAGCTCCGACGAGGTTAGCCCCCGATCCAGGAAATTGAACGTGCCTTGTTCTTGCGCTTCTTTTGCCGCTTCGACGAGGCCCGTCATTGCCGCGCGGTATAGCGACGTTGCCAGGCTGATGCGTCGGACGCCTACCGCTTCCAATTCGGGCACGGTGAACGATTTTCCCCTGATCCCGACCATAAAATTGACCGGTTTGGTCAACGCCGCGCAAACCGCCCGCACGGCCTCCAGGGTCGGCAAACCAGGGGCAAACAGGACATCGGCCCCGGCTTGTTCAAATGCTTGCAAGCGGCGAATGGTGTCATCGAGATCGGTGTTGCCGCGCAAGAAGTTTTCTGCGCGAGCGGTGAGGGTAAAGGGAAACGGAAGGGCGCGGGCGGCCTCCACCGCGGCGGCGACGCGTGCCACGGCATCCGAAATCTCAAACAAAGGTCTGTCGGCATTGCCGGTGTAATCTTCTATCGAACCGCCGACCAGCCCGGCTTGTGCGGCGAGACGGATGGTTTCAGCCACTGTGCCGGGATCATCCCCAAAACCTTTTTCCAAATCCGCAGACACAGGGAGGTTCGTAGCCTGGACAATGGCGCGGGCTTGTGCGAGGGCTTCTTCCCGTGCCACTTGCCCATCTCTTCGACCTAACGTTGCGGCAGAGGCTCCGCTGGAAGTCGCCAACGCCGGATAACCCAAGCCTGTCAGTAAACGGGCCGTTCCCGCGTCCCAAACATTGGCAATCAAAAAGACCCCTGGCCCCTGGTGCAGGGCTTTAAAGGTTGTCGCTTTGTCAAACTGGGTGGACATCATTTCAATCATCCTTTGTACTTCTTTTGAGATTTGAGATCATCCTCGGGTTCTCATCCCTTTTTTGGGGGAGTCTCGAACTGATATGAAATATACCCAAATCTTATCGCAGATCACAAGCGTAGATGGTGGAAAAGGGTGTTCAAATCGAATTCGATACTCGTTGGCGGAGCAATGGCTCGCGAATGGCCTCCGCATCCAACTTGCTCGCACCCAAAAACTTCACGAAGCGCGCAAAGCCACGCGCCAACGCCTCTGCAAAGGCCTCATCTTTGCCCAGAGTCTCCTCTTCCAGCCAAAAGCCCAAGAGGATGAAGGTGTTGGTCGTCCGGTCGAGTTTGCTATCGAAGCGTGCCACAAGCCGGTCGCCCCACAACACGGGCAGGGTGTAGTAGCCAAACTTGCGTTGGTGTTCGGGCTTGTACACCTCCCACACATAGTCGAACCCGAATAAAACCTTCGCCCGCCCCCGCGCGCTGACGGGATCGAGCGGGGGGAGAAAAACGACCTCATCCGTGGTGGTGGTCTCCAACGGGGTCCAGGTTTCCGGCACACGCCCCGCGCTCAATTCAGTGAGGATTTCGGCGTCGCTCCCCAGCGCGTAATGAACCGCTTTCCAACCTTCGACCCGAACCTCGATCAAGTCGCCATCGGCCAACATCGTCTCGCGGATGTGGGGGGCATTGCTCATTAACCCACCGCGATGATAGGCGTCGCTGGTACGTTTCATCTGTGCCAGGCCGGAGAAGCTGATTTCTTTTTTGATTACGAAGCGAACGGCCTCAATTTCATCACTCTCGTGAACGAGGTGAGCCGGTGCGACTGCTTCCGTGAGGGCATATACGCGTTCGAACTTCTCGCGGTGGTGTGTCATCACGTCACCGGTGCGCCACAGATAGTACAAAGCCAGCGAGCTATCCTTGCGCCCGCGATAACTTTGTGTTCTTGTTCGCGTCTCCATTTTAAAATCTCGGTTGCTCACGACGCCGCGCTCGCGCAAAATGGCTCGCATTTCTTCGATAGCCTCGGCATATTGATGGCGCATGTTGTGAATGCGCGTGTCTGTATCTTTGGTGCCCTCGCGTTCGTGGCGCATCACCACGCGCCAATGCGGCAATTCGTCCATCGGGCGGACGGCTAACCAGCCGCCCCAATCAAAGAACTTACGTTGTTCATAGGTTGCATCCTCCCACAGACCTGGTGTGTAATCGAGCACCCGGCTATGGAGTTGGATGTCATGACTGCGGGCGATGATTTGAAGGGGATCGAGTTGCAAATATTCCATCGCGCGCATGGCCTGCTCTGTACCTGCGGGGCCGCGCCAGCGTCGTCCGGGCCATAAGCCTTGTTTGCCGAGAATGAAACGACGTGCGGTGTCGAGATTGATGGTTAGCATATAGGGACCTTTTTTCGCGAGGTATTCGTCATCCTGCTTCTCCCGCGTGGAGCACCCAAACCGGCCCTGATCCCGTTCTCTGTCCAAGAAACAGGTTCAACTGGGCGGCGTGTCCCATCACGTGGCGCATGTTATAGAGCAGTAACTCTGCGAAACTGACCTCGCCCCATCCAAATTGGCATCGCCTTTGCGCTGTCTCGTCGGTTAGGGCCTCAATCGTCGTCTGGCATTTCCGGCGGCAATCTTGGAGATAAGTCTGGAGTTCATCTTTCGTATAAGGGTTTTCAGGCAGTGGCCCGTTTTCGTTCTGCTCTACCAAAAGGAAGGGCGACGGGGGAAGAAAGCCTTCCTCGGCCCCGGTCAGGTAAAGGTCGAGCCAGAAGAGGGCATGGTAGACGACATACCAATATTCCGGTAGAAAAAATTTCTCTTCCGCAGGGTCATGCCACAATCGGGCGCGCCATAAATCGTCGGGACAAGCGCGAAGTGCGTTGTCAAGATCGTCAATGGCCGCCCCAAACTGATGCCAGATGCTCGTTTTCCAGAGAATATCCATCTTGAGCCTCCTGTAAAAATATCGTACGCACTAAGGAAATTTCGAAAAGGGGTGAAAGTGGGGATATACTTCCCCACTTTCACCCCTTTTCGGGGAATTTCCTCTCTTGGCCTGTGACCGTTCGCTTACATCAAATGTTCAAAAATATAGAAAATGTAATCTTGTGAGGTGGTCTTGATGCCCAGATCATGGAGATTCCTGAGCAATTGGGCACGGTGATCGGTGCCGTGATTCGCCACGTGGAGAAGCACTTGCCACACGAACAGCTCTTTGTCCTCTTCCGGTTCTTGGATTGGCTTCTCGAACAGCATCTCGTCCCGCAACCCGGCCAGATAGGCGCGCATTTGCTGTTCCACGGCATCCCAGTGGGCGCGGATTTGGGGGCGGTCATCAACGGTTGCTTCAGGAAACGGGTCGGAGGGGGAGATGACTTGCAGTTCGCAAAACCAGACTTCATCGGCATCGATGAGGTGAAGGATTTGGTCGCGCACGGACCCACGCGAGTAGGCGATTGCTTGCGTGAATTGTTCGTAGGACAGTGCGGTGACACTCTCCCATAGTTTGCGGTTTTCAGAAAAGTGGTAATCGTAAAATTGGCGAAAGGCGTTTGCATTCATGGGGTAACTCGCGATTGGATGTAGTCAGGGTCATTTTAATAGATACTTCAATACCACAATTCCACAGTCAAACGCGGTGGCTTTTACGAGCGTCAGATTTTGTGAGTGGTCCAGTTGTTTGAAAATTGCCATGCCATTGCCGATGGCTGTTGGGTTGATGAACAGATGATACTCGTCAATCAGCCCATGTTGGATGAGCGCCGAGACAAACGTGGCCCCACCATACGCGATGAGGTCGTTCCCGGCCTGTTGCTTGAGATTTGTGATGGCCTCCACCAGATCGCCTTTGGCTAAGACGGTATTGGCCCAGGGGGAGGTGTCCAGCGTTTTGGTAAAAACCACCTTGGGGGTGTCGGTGAATTTTTGGCCCGCGGTATATTCCGGGTGCTCGGGGTCGGCGGCTACGGTCGCCCAGTGGGGAATGAACCCTTCAGCCAGGTTGCGGCCCAAGACGATACAATCCACAGGATCGGTGAGGTCAGTGACGTATTGTTTGAGCGCCTCGTCCCAGTCCCACACCAGCCAATCCATCTCGCTGTTCGGACCGGCGATATATCCGTCAACGGTCATTTGGACTTGAAGTTTTAGTTTTCGCATGGTTTTCCTATATTTTTCCAGGGGAATCATCCCCCTGCCATCGCGCCGACAATGCGAAAGGGTTCGAGACCTTTCGCCACCGGCTCGGGGAGGGGGGTATCCACTGGTTCGTGGGACAAATCCTCGCCGCAGGCAAAAAACCGGACAAAATCCCGGCGTTTGAGGGTGACGTGGTCGCGGATGGTGCCCCGGAGCATGGGGTAACGGGATTCGAGGGCGTCCAGAATTGTGCGCGTCGTCACGACCCCTTCAAGTTCGAGGGACACTTCCCGGTCTACTTTAGCCAGGGTTCGTAAATGAGTAGGGATAACAACACGTATCATAGAAATCATCCAGAAATTCGGCACTTTTCCCGCCAAAAACGGGAGAGCCGAAATTATTGCTCACACCGGATTGCGAAACCCGGTGTGAGCAATGGGAAAGTAATTTGTTGATGGTCACTCAGGCTTGCGCTGAATACCAGGTTAACACCCGTAAGGCGCGTAGGGTATTCCACCGACTGGGTTGGCCCACGCCCGCGTCGATCTCGACCGGCATCACGCCAGGGTATTGGAATTCGAGCGGC
The DNA here is from genome assembly GCA_013359445.1 of Anaerolineales bacterium. Classification (GTDB taxonomy): domain Bacteria; phylum Chloroflexota; class Anaerolineae; order Anaerolineales; family JABWBV01; genus JABWBV01. Next base: position 6,114 of record JABWBV010000019.1, read on the forward strand.
CAACGACCATCAGCGTCGCGCTTGGACACAAGGAGATCGATTGCTTCCGCCGCGCGCTTGTCTGGCGCGGCTCCGGCTCGGCGCAGGTACTCCAACCCGCGCAGGATATCATAGTGCCACCATGTGGGGAAGGCGAAGCGCGCCCATACGGTCTCGCCCTTGCGATCTTGCTTGATTACTTCTCCGGTGGATAGTCTGCGGAAAAGGTGGCGCTCGAGCAGGTACTCCTGTCCACGAAGCCGAGCTTCCGTCACCTCAGCGTTGTTCCCATCAGCTAGTTCGTATTCGAGCAAGCACTCCAGTACGCAAATGGTGGTGTTGAATGACGACCGCGTCGAGCCATTTTCCGCCTCACAATTCCATCCGCCGTCGGGCAGTTGCTCGGCGAGCAGGCGGTCCATGATTCGTTGGATGTTCTGTCCAAAGTAGGCCCCGCTCGCCCCTACCTGTCCGTTGATGCACGGCTCAACCTCCCCCGCGAAGAAGGGGTTGCCGACAAAGTCCATTCCCTGCCAGTTGCCATCCCAGTCCCAGCCCGGCCAGTGCACCTGTTCGCGGACTCGCCCGATTGCTTTTTGTGCCTGGTCGCTAGCGGGATCAAGTCCGAACTCGCGTAGGAGAGTCAGAACGTGCATGGTGGAGTTCCAGCCGTGGTTCCAGGCTACGTTCCCCCACATGCCATCAGTTCCCTGGAGGGCGAGCAGGTGTGCGCCCCAGCCTTCGGTGGCTACGCGCGCGCGTTCAGCGGCGACCTTGTTTGAGGGCGCGTTGGTCAGGTCCCGCATTACCTGCCAGCGGATTGCAGGGTCAGAATCAAGGAGCCAATCTATAACCGAAGTCAAGGTAGGGTCTGGACTTCGACGGACAGCACCGGGGGGAGATCGTGGACAATCGCTTTCCAGTGGTCGCCGGAGTCGGCGGAGACGTAGACTTGCCCGCCGGTGGTGCCAAAGTAGATGCCGCAGGAGGGGAGGGTGTCTATCGCCATGGCACTGCGGAGGATGTTGACGTAACAATCGCTTTGGGGGAGGCCATCGGTGAGCGCTTCCCATTCGTTGCCGCCTGCCCGACTGCGGTAGACGCGGAGTTTTCCTTCGGGGGGGTAGTGATAGGCGTCGGAGAGGATCGGGATGACGTACACCGTTTCGGGTTCGTGGGCGTGGACGGCGATGGGGAAACCGAAGTCGCTGGGGAGGTTGCCACTGATTTCGTGCCACATATCGCCCGCGTTATCGCTCCGCATGACATCCCAGTGCTTTTGCATGAAGATGACATCCGGGCGGGTAGGGTGGATCGCGAGGTTGTGGACGCAGTGCCCAACTTCGGCGTCGGCGTCGGGGAGTTCGAAGGGGGATTTGAGGCCCTGGTTGATCGGTTTCCAGGTTTCGCCACCGTCATCGGTGCGGAACGCGCCCGCGGCAGAGATGGCGACGTAGAGGCGTTTGGGGTTGGTGGGGTCTTGGAGGATGGTGTGCAGGCACATGCCGCCCGCGCCGGGTTGCCAGAGATGGCCTTTGGTCTCGCGCAGGCCGGAAAGTTCGTGCCAGGTTTGCCCGCCGTTGGTGGTGCGGAAGAGGGCGGCGTCTTCTACGCCCGCGTAGACGGTGTCCGGGTCGGTGAGGGAGGGTTCGAGGTACCAGACGCGTTTGAATTCCCAGGGGTGTTGGGAGCCGTCGTAAAACTGGTGGGTGGTGAGGGTGGCGCCGGTTTCGGAGGAGGTGTCGTAAACGAATTTGTTACTTTCGCCTTTGGGGAAACCTTCGGCGGTGGTGGTGGGTTCGTCGGGGGCAGAACCGGGTTGTTCCCAGGTTTTTCCACCGTCGTTGGACCGTTGGATGATTTGCCCAAACCAGCCACTGGATTGTGAGGCGTAGATGCGGTTGGGATCGGCAGGAGAGCCTTTGACGTGGTAAATCTCCCAGCCCGCGAAGTGTGGGCCACTGACGTCCCAATTTTCACGTTTTTCATCCGAGGTGAGGATGAACGCGCCTTTGCGCGTGCCGACTAATACTCTTACTGTGCTCATATGTGCTCCTTTTTCTCTCGATTTGGGTTCGCAGGGGGTTTCTTGTTAAGCGGTGCTGGGAACCGGTATTCAGTTGTTGTTTGGGTGCCAAATTTCGGATGTCTTCAGGATGCGGTTGGGGCATTGTGGGGAGACTTCTGAATTTTGGAGGTTAGGCGTGAAGATTTTTCGCGACGCCTAATTGAACGATTTGGGTGATCAAGGCCAATGGCAGAGGTTGGGTGAAGGGGAAGATCAGGGCACCCTTTTCGGTTTTGTAGGGGGCGACCTCCTCTTTCAGGGCGTTGAGGGTGCTGGCGGGGATGCCATAGACGGCGATGTGCTTTTTCCAGGCGGCGAAATAAATCAAGCGCCCGTGAAAGGTGAAGGTGGGCATGTCGTAGCTGATTTTTTCGTCGGCCTCGGGTGCGGCGGACTGGATGGTGGCGCGGAGTTCTGCCAGGACTTTTTGGGTGGCCTCGGGGAAGGAGGCGATGTAATCATCAATGGATGGGAAGGGAATTTTGGGGGTGGCCATGGTCTAAAATGGGGTCCTATTGGTTTTCAATCTGCGCCAGCCAGGCGCGTACGTCTGACTCATGGTCATCGTGGAAATGGTCAAAGAATTCTCCCGCCGGGAAACGTTTTTCGCCGACCCACACCACATAGTAGGCTCGATCATTGTGCTGGACTTCCTCGACGCGCACGTCGTCGGGTAAGCCTTCGATGACCGCGAGGAACTGCTGAAAGATTTGTTTTGTATCTTCCAAAACCTCATGCACCGGGCGGTCGTGATAAGTCTCGTAAATCCACGCGTTGATTTCATCGTCTGTTTGCAGGTGGGGGGGCCAGGGGGGAGGCGGGTCCGGTTCGCCGCGCTGGGCCGCCTGGAGGCGGGTCGTCAGCCTGGGGTGCCAGTAGGTCATGTGGGCGATGAGGTCTTTCATCGACCAGTTCCCGTTCACGCCTGGTTGATCCATGCGGGATGGGCCAATTTGATCGAGCAAGGTTTCCCATTGCCGGTATTCTTCCTTTAACCACTTCAGAAGGTCAGATTTATTCATCGGCGGTGCTCCAGATTCAACTGCCAGGATACGCCAAATTTATCTGCCCCCCAGGCGAACTTTTCGCTAAAGCCATAGTTGCCAAGGGGCATAAAAAACGCGCCCCCTTCAAACAAACGGGCACAAACGCTGTCAATTTCCACTTCCGTTTCACACTGGACAAAGATGGAAAAAGATGGGGTAAAGGTGAATTCGTGCTTGACGTTGCTATCAATGCACATGTACTCCTGCCCATCCAGGGAGAACACCGCGCGCATCACGCTCCCTTCGGTGCCGGATTGCCCGGCCTCGTAACGGATGATGTGCTCGATTTTGGCCTGGGGGAAGACCGACGCGTAGAAGTTCATTGCTTCTTCGGCCTGGCCGGTAAACATGAGAAAAGGGGTAAATTTTTGCATAAGATTCCTATTTCAGGGTGCAGAGGGCTTGTCGGATTTCCCCGAGGTGGTAGGCGGTATGGACAATGGCACCCATCGCGCCACCGATTTCGTACTCGTTTGTCCAGGCGGGCATGTCGGCGATGAGGGCTTTAACCCGGTCGTAACTGGCACGCAGGTCAGACTTGATCGTTTCCCATTCTTCGGCGGAAACGGTGTTCGTTTCGCGCCAGATTTGCCCCCAATCGACGCGCTCGAACTTTTGCGTGCGAACCTGTTCTTCCATCACATCCAGGTAAAAGGCGATATGTTTGACCTGTGCCGCGAGCGTGGCGCATTTCCCCCCGACGGGGATCGAGGCCTCCTCCGCGGAGATGGTGGCAAGCGTCTCGAATAGGGAAGTGCCTTTGTCGAGAAAAATGCCGCGCACGCTATCGAAGGTTTCATCGAGCAGAAGGTACAACGCTTGCGTAAAATGTTCAGCTTGGATAGAGGCGGACATGAGGGAACTCCTGGAATAGAATATGTAAATTATAGAATATGTGTTCTATTTTGTCAAACACGGGTTCTTGCACAAGATATGCGCCCCCCTCCCAAAGACTTAGGCGGCCTTTTCGTAGGCTTGTTTCAACCAGACCAGCAATTCGACATCCAATTCAGCCGGGGTGGTGATCTTGACGCGGTGCGTGACCATCGGATTCCACGACCCGGACGCTTCCAACCGCCCGTCCGGGGGCACGCCCTTGAACTTGATCCCGATGTCCAATCGGTTCGCGGACGTTTGCACGATGCCGAACTTTTTGCCGTTCCGTTGCAGGTTGATCCACGTCAGGTTGGGCGCAAATTCGACATCCGGCCCGAACGTGGCGATCTGTTGGGCGAGGGCGTCGTAGGGGGCGCGCCATTGCGCCTTCCCCCCTTTGAAATGGGCGGCGATCTTTTCTTCCGGGCTGGCGATGAGGTCGGCGGCGTGTTCGAGGTGATACCAGACCGCGCCGGCGTGGTGGTAGCCCAGGCCGTACTCTGTTTTCATCCACGCTACGAAAGGACTGGCTTTGTTCAGCCCCTTTTCCGCGGCCAGTTGGCGGAAATCGTCCACAGTCAGACCGGTTTTGGCTTTGACCTCATCAAGGTAGGTTTGGAGTTGTTTTTGGGGTTTGTTGGACATGCTTTATTGCAAGCCCGCGACGATTTTGGCGATGCGGCGCTCGCGGGTGTCTTGGGCTTTGGCGGATTCGACCTGGCGGGCGTGTTCTTTACGGGTGGAGAAGTTCAGCGCGTCGAACGCGGCCCGCGCGCCGGGTTGGGCGGCGAGGGCCGCGGCTAAATCTTCGGGAAGGGTGACTGTGCGGGGTTCGGTGTCCAGTTCGAGGGTGACTTCGACGGTTTCACCCGCTTGAACGCCTGCCGCTTCCCGCCGCTCTTTGCTCAACGGGAGCATGAATACCTCCCCAAACGCGGCCACGGTGGTTGCATAGGTGAACCCGTTCAGCGTGACTTTGACCGGGGGCTTTTTCCCTTTGCCGAGTTCGGCGATGTTTTCGGGGGGGACGCGGATGCCGGTGGCGTTGACTTTGTCGTCGAGGAGGATGGAGGTGGTGAAGGTAGTTTTCATAATGGTTTCAATATAACGGAGGCTGAACCCTTTGGACGTTTCAATTGAATGAGGGTTTCCTGAGAAACGCAAAAATCATAACTACTCACGTAGAATAGAAAGTTCCGAAAAAAAGGATGGAAGGGGGATGTACATCCCCCTTCCATCCTTTTTTTTGAGAAACTTAACCACGATCTGTGAGTAATTACCAAAAATCAGGGGGTTGGGTTCGCAAGTTGGTAGCGGAGCAACATCACCCCGCCGGAAAAGGGACGGGTTTCGACCAGTTGCAGGGCGATTCTTTGGTCTAACGGGGGGAAGTACGGGGTGCCGCGCCCCAAAACGATCGGGTTCACCATCATGTGGAATTCGTCCACCAGCCCGAGCCGGATCAGTGCCCCGGCCAGCGTAGGCCCGCCGACGCCTATATCCCGACCGGGTTGGGCCTTCAGCGATTTGACGGTTTCGGCCAGATCGTTGCGCCGTAACAGGCGGCTGTTCCATTCGACGTGTTCGAGCGTGTCAGAAAAGACGAGTTTGGGGACTTGTTTCCAGATGCGGGAGAAATCCACTTCAACGGCGTGCGCGGAGGGGTTGAGGTCGGCGGTGGGCCAGTACGCGGACATGAGTTCGTACATCGTTCGTCCGTACAGCAACGCGTCCATCGCCTCCGATTGCTCGTTGAAAAAGCGGTGGATTTCCTCGTCAATGTGGCCCCAATCCAGGTTTTTCTCGGCGTCTTCTACAAAGCCATCGAGGGATACGGATAGGGTATAGATAATTTTTCGCATAGTTTTTTCCTTTTATGGGGTTCTGGGTGTTTCCGGTTGGCTGAGTTCGATCATTTTCTTCATGGTGTTGAAATTTCGGGAAGTTGCGGAGACGCCCAATTTCTTTTCGAGATAATTATTGCTCAATTTTGAACGCGCGGCACTGCCGGGGATGTACAGGTAGGCGGCCTCTTGCGTGATCATGAGGGCCTCAGGGGCGTAATCTTCAGAAAGGACTTTTTTTACCTTGTCTTCAGCAGGGGATTGGGCGAACATCGTGAAAAATACCCGGGAGATGTCAACGTCCGTAAAGGGGTTGTGATCGAGAATTTTTTGGAGTTGTGCCCCCGTGCGGGCGACGATGACCAGGTCCGCGCCGATCTGCGTTTGGATGAGATCGTGGACACAGGCTTCGACTTCCGGGGCAGACATTTCGGTGCGGAGGAGGGCATTGCCACTTTGAATATAGGTCTGAACCCCCTCAAACCCTGCCTCGGTCAACACTTGCCGGAGTTGGGCCATCGGAACCTTATTTTTCCCGAAAGGCATCACCCCTCGAAGGAAAATGATCCACGTATTCATTCCAAATCTTCCTGAATAAAAACAGGGGAGGCATGGATGCAAATGATCTCCAGCCGTTCCGTCCCAATATTTTTGAATTTGTGGGGCGTCTCTGGTGGGACAACCATGATGTCTCCGGGGCCGGCTTCAAGTTCTTCTCCTCCAGCAGTAAACCATGCCTTGCCACTGCGGACGATCCACGTTTCTGTATAGGGGTGTGTGTGCAAAACCGGCCCGGCTCCGGGCACGTTGTTGACCCAAAAAAACGAGACGCCCGATCCGTATTCTTCCCCCTCAAACGTGATCGTCCCGCCCGGACTAGGGGGAATTTCGCCAGAACGAATGACAGTGTACAAAAAAGTCTCCTACCCAAATCGCTGGGCCGACCGTATTTTCGCTTTGGCAATTTCTTCCGCGCGGTTTTTGGGCGGGGCGTTGGTTTCTAGAGAGGCAAGCAGTTCGGTGGCCGCGGCAGTGATCGCCTCTATCGCCACCTCGAATGCGGCTTCGTTCGCTTTGGAGGGTTTGGTGAACCCGCTGATCTTGCGGACGAACTGTATCGCGGCGGCGCGTACGTCCTCATCGTTGGCGGGCGGGTCGAAGTTGAAAAGGGGTTTGATGTTTCTACACATGGGGTTCTCTAAGTCAAGACGCAAACCGTTTCCAGTGCCCCTCGGAGATGACTTCAACGGTGTCATCCACCACTTGGATGGCGGTTTGATCGTCCATAGCGTATGTCGGCACGGTCATGGTGGCGGCCCATTTTTCCGCGTGGGCCAGGGTGTTGTACGGTAAAGCCGGGTGATCCAGGTGCGGGAACATCGCAAAATCAACCAGGCCCAACGTTTCATCGCCCCCGGTGGGCGGTCGCCACCCGACGAACCATTCCCCGATGTTGGGGGCCATGATCATGCTCCCGGCGCTCAGGCCTACGTAGACAGCGTTCAGCGACGGCAAAAGGTCTGCCAGGCCGGACTGCCGCATCCAATAGTTCAGATACAAAGGGTCGCCGCCATTCACGAGAAAAACGTCCGTCTCTTCAACAAGAGGGACCCAAAGGTCTTTGTTGAGGCTGGGGAGTGCGGTGAGTTCCAGCACGCCCAGCGACTTCCATCCCAATTCGCACATGGGGCATTCGGGTTCTCCGCCGCTGATGAACCGCCAGGCCATGAGTGGCCCGCCGGACAGGGCGTAGGATGCGGTGGGAATGCAGAGCGCGCTGGCCTCGGCAAGGGGTTTGCCCAGTAATTTGAGCAGTGCGTTGTGAATGCTGGGATTTTTGATACCTGCGGAAGTGAGCAAATATTTCATGTTTCTCCTTTTTAGCTAGTAGTCTGTCAAACCTGAAAATTTAGTTTGTAGTGACGACTTTAGTCGTGATTTTTAGCGGTTGAAACCGCCACTACGAACCTAAAAATGATTTTTGACAGCCTACTAGGTTCTATACTCAACACAGCGACAAATTGCGCTTTTGTTTTTGCGGCGGCTCGCGGGGGATTGCCAAATCCCCCGCCGGATTTGGCAATCCGGCGGGAGCTACCAACCTTTAAAAAACTGCAATTTGTTCCCGTTTTTAGTAGATCTCCAAGATTGAACCAAACTCTAATTCTCGGGCGCAAACGACCAGCCTTTGGCTTCCAGCGCCGCGCGGAGTTGTTTGAGCGCGTTGGGGCCGATGCCGTGGAGTTGTTTGAGTTCGCTCTCGCGGACGTGGGTCAACTGTTCGAGGTGGGAATATCCCGCGCCCGCGAGGGCACGTTGCGCGGGTTGGGCTAGTTTGGGGAAGTCATTCTCAGGGTTCATACGGCGACCTGTCTTAATTTTGCAAATATGCGGCGGTAAACGAATGTTTGGCGTCTAACAATTGCCGCGGGGTGCCCTCAAAAATCACGCGTCCGCCTTTGTGCCCGCCTTCCGGCCCCATATCAATGATCCAATCGGCGTTTTTGATCAGACTCAGGTTATGCTCGATAACGATGACGGTGTTGCCCGTGTCTACCAGCCGGTTGATCACTTCCATCAGGTGGGCGATGTCGGACATATGCAGGCCGGTGGTGGGTTCGTCCATCACGTAAATACTGCCTTTTTTGTGCAGTTCGCTGGCGAGTTTGATGCGCTGGCATTCGCCGCCGGACAGGGAACTGAGCGGTTGGCCGAGGGTGAGGTAATCCAGCCCGACATCGCGCATCGCTTGCAGTTTGCGGACGACTTCTTTGATCTCAAAATATTCCAGGGCTTGTTGGACGTTCATCGCCAATACGTCGGTGATGGATTTGCCATTGAGCGTGTAGCCGAGCACCTCGTCCTTAAACCGTTTGCCGTCGCACACCTCGCACGGGGATTTGACGCCGCTCATAAAGGCCAGGTCGGTGTAGATCACGCCTGCGCCCTGGCAGTTTTCGCACGCACCTTCGGAGTTGAAACTGAACAGCGAGGCACTCACCCCGTTGGCCTTGGCGAACGCTTTGCGAACATCGTCCAAAATGCCGGTGTAGGTGGCGGGATTGGAACGGGAGGACACCCCGACCGGGGATTGGTCAATCACAATCGCGTCCGGGTACTGGCGCAGGAAAACCTGGTTGATCAGGGAACTTTTACCCGATCCGGCGACCCCGGTCACGACCGTGAGGACCCCTTTCGGGATGTCCACGCTGACGTTTTGCAGGTTGTTGGCCCGCGCGTGGGTGATCGGGAGCGCGCCCGTTGGGGTGCGGAACCCCTCTTTGAGGGGGAGGGATTTTTGGAGATATTGCCCTGTCAGGGTGTCGGTTTTCAGCAGACCGTCGAAACTGCCCTCGTACACGATCCTGCCCCCGCCGTTCCCCGCGCCCGGTCCGACATCCACCACATGATCGGCGACTTTGATCACGTCCGGGTCGTGTTCGACGACGAGAACGGTGTTGCCTTTGTCGCGCAGTTGTTGCAGGAGTTCGTTCATTCGGTGAACATCGCGCGGGTGCATCCCGATGCTTGGCTCGTCGAAGATGTACATCACATCCACCAGACTGCCGCTCAGGTGTTTGACGATTTTGACGCGTTGGGATTCGCCGCCGGAGAGGGTGTCGGTGGGGCGGTTCAGGCTGAGGTATTCCAGGCCGATGTCCACGAGATAGCCCAACCGTTGGGTGAGGGTGGGGAGGATGGAGGCGGCGACCGGATCGGTGATGGTTTGAATGACTTCCAGCAGTTCGCCGACTTCCATTGCGCTTAACTCCGCGATGTTGTACCCGTTGATTTTGCAACTTAACGCCATCTGACTGAGACGTGCGCCCTTGCAGAGGCGGCAGGGGCCTTCCGAAATGTACGGCGCAACGTTTTTTTTGGTTCGTTCCGAATAGGTGGAGAGGTCCCCGGTGATGTACTTGCGCGAGAATTTGTCCACAATGCCTTCGACGGTCAGGTTGATGAGGTTGCCTGCGACTTGCGTTTTTACTTTGAAGGGGGCGCTGTAGAGTAAGCGGTCCATTTCCTCGGTGGAATAGTCCGTGAGCTTTTTGTCCAAATCAAATTGGCCGGACTGTGCTAAAAGGTTCCAATCCCATTTCCCGACGCCATAATCGGGGTAGAGAATGGCGCCTTCATTGAGCGAGCGTGAAGTGTCTAAAAATTTCTCTAAATCAACCCCTAATTTGCGCCCCACGCCGTTACATTCCGGGCACATGCCTTGCGGATCGTTGAACGAAAACAGGTTGTAATTCCCGATGTGGGGTTGCCCGATTCGGGAGAATAACATGCGGAGAACGGTGTAAATGTCGGTGATGGTGCCGAGGGTGGAGTGGGAGCCGCCGCCCATGCGTTTTTGGTCAACCACGACGGCCATGCTGAGGTTTTCGATGGCGTCCGCTTCCGGTTGGGAAAAGCGCGGGAGGAAGTTGCGGACGAACATGCTGAAGTTTTCGTTCAGCAAACGTTGGGCCTCGGTCGCGATGGTGTCGAAGACGATGGACGATTTCCCGGAGCCGGAGACGCCGGTGAAGATGGTGATTTTGCGTTTGGGGATGCGGAGGGTGACGTTTTTTAGGTTGTTTTCGCGTGCACCGCGAATTTCGATGTACTCTTGAAAAGACATGGGACCTCTTGATAGGCTGGAATTTCGGGGAATTTTTCACCACAAAGGACACGAAGGGACACGCAGTGTTTTATGGAATTCCTTCGTGCTCCTTTGTGTCCTTTGTGGTTAGACTTGGGCGTTTGGTTAAAGCGCAATATGAATGTCTTTTCCTTCAGGAATTGTGACGATGATGGATTAAGCCCGGTTGGGTTGGTACCGCATCAACACGACCCCGGACGGGAAGACTTTGGTCTCGATCAGTTTCAAGTCCACGCGCAAGTCATCTGGAAAAACGCGCTTGCCACTGCCCAAAACAACGGGGTAAACGAGCAAGCTGTATTCATCCACTAAATCGTTACGCGCCATCGTATGAACCAGGACACTGCTCCCGTCCGTGTAGATATTTTTGCCGGGCTGTTCCTTCAGTTTGCGGATTTCTTCGATGACGTTACTGCTGATGATCGTTGAGTTGCGCCACAAGTCCGCGGATTGCAGGGTGGTGGAGACGACGTACTTCGGCATGGCTTTCATCAGGTCGCCAAATGGGTCCCCTGCCTCCATCGGTTCAAAGGCGGCCCCATGCGTCTGCCAGGTTTTGCGTCCGAGCAAAAAGGCATCGCAATCGCTCATGGCCTGAAAGAAGTTTGCGCCAATGTCATCATGCCAATACGGCCACGTCCACCCGCCGTGGGCGAATCCGCCTTCGGTATCTTCCTCTGCCCCGCCCGGCGCTTGCATCACGCCATCTAATGAAACAAATTCTGAAACGATAATTTTTCGCACGATATAGCTCCTTCATTTGTAACTTCTCAGACCTAGCGGAGCAGACACCCTGAGCGAAGTTCGTCTGCCGAACTTCAGAGGCTTTGCGAAGTCGAAGGGTGGCTGTGAAGCGGGAGGTGGCGCGCCCCCCGCTTCCTTCGACTGCGCTCCGAAGACGCGCAACTCGTTGCGACCGCTCCGCTCAGGATTCTGCAACTTACACTTGTCTGAGTAGTTACCTTCATTTTTTGATAACATCACATTCACGGCACTGGCGTGCCTCACTACAAACTCAAACTATTCCCCGTCGTAGGCTTTTTGCAAATCCGCCACGATGATCTTTTGCATTTTTAACATGGCCTCCATGGCGCGAGCGGCTTTTTCTGGGTCGGGGCCGCCGGTTAGCGCGCCTAATTGTTCGGGGATGATTTGCCAGGAAAGCCCGTATTTGTCCTTCAACCAGCCACACATGCTCTCTTCGCCGCCATTGGCGATGAATGCATTCCAAAAATAATCCACTTCGGCTTGATCTTCGCAGTGGACGTACATGGAGATGGATTCGTTAAACTTGAACATTGGCCCGGCGTTCAGGCCCATAAAAGCCTGCCCGTCCAACTCAAATGAGACGATAAAAGCATTCCCATCCGGGCCGCGTTGGATGTTGTTGACTTTTGAGTTTTTGAAGAGCGAGACGTAAAAATTCATCGCCTCTTCGGCCTGCGTGTCGAACCATAAAAACGGGGTAATCTTTTTCATTTTGGGTTTCCTTTTTGTGATCCACGAAGTTCACTAAAAACACGAAGAAAAAAACCTTCGTGACCTTCGTGAACTTCGTGGATCGAATCTCTTTTGGGGTTAATTCATCAGTCCAAATCCGCCAACTGGTTCGGTCTCGAACCGTTCACCAAACCCGGCGATTAACGGGCGGCCTTTGGCGATGGCTTGTTGGACAGAGGGGAGGGATAACGAGGCCTGGTGAGTGGCCTGGTTATCCCAGACTTCGGTGATCCAGATTGCGTTGGGATCAGTTGGGTCTTTGGCGATGATGTAGCTCAAACAACCGGGCATTTCGCTTGTGCCTTCGAGAAGGATGGCGATGAGGTTGTCACGTTGGTTGGGGGCGGTGAGCATTTTTCCGATGAGTCCGTACATGGTGGGGGTTCCTTATTGTTGCAACGCCTCAAACAGCGCATCCAACCGCTCGTACCCCTCGTTGACTCCTGTTTCCATGCCGGACTGCACCATCCCATCTCGGTCTTCAACCGATTGAAAGATGGACTGGATCGTGATCCTCGTTCTGTTGTTGGGCAAGGTTTCCAGCCGCATGGTATCCAGGGCCACATGGCCGGGTTCGGGGAGTCCTTCAAACTCGAACGTTTGAATCATCAAGTCTTCGGTCACTGTATGAAACGTGCCGTGGAAGCCATATGCATTTCCATCTTGATCTTTATGAATGTAGCGATATTTGCCACCGCTAACCGGCTCGAAGGTTTCCAGAATCATTTCGTATCCGCGCGGGCCGAGCCATTGGACGTAGAGGTTGGGGTCGGTGTGCGCTCGGAAAACCAGCTCGCGCGGGGCGTCGAACTCACGCGTGATGAAAACTTCTTGTTTGCCGGGTTCAGCGGTGATGGTGGTTTTGTTTTTGCTCATGGGCGTAGCTCCTTTGTTTGTAATTCTTTAAGCAGTTCATCCAAACGGTCAAAACGCTGTTCCCAGATTTGCCGGTACTGCTCGATCCAGGTGGAGACTTCGTTCAACTTCTCTGGCTGGACTTCGCACACGCGTTCGCGACCGCGTTTACGAATTTCGATCAGGCCACACTCCACGAGAATTTTGACGTGTTTCGACACGGCGGGGCGGCTTATCGGAAAATGCCCGGCGATCCCGTTGAGCGGGAGCGGATGCCGCGCAAGCAAGGCTAAAATGTCTCGGCGGTGGGGGTCGGCAATGGCTTGAAATACGTCTCTTCGCATATATTTATGAAACCGTTTGGTTACAGATTATTTTAGCACATGTTGAAAAATAAAACAAGTGTTCTATTTAAATTTCGTGTTCCGCGTATTAAACAAACTTCGGAAGTCTTAGGGGACTTCCGAAGGGGTTGGGGGCTATTTTTCGGTGGGTTCCGGTCTTTTTCGGAAAATGAGGAGTAATAACACCATTAACCCTCCTGCGCCTAAAATGAGGGCGATGGGGCCATTGTTGGTTGCACTGGCCTTCGCAGGAGAGGCAGGTGGGGTGGTGATTTGTTGGACCAATGGGGTAGGTGTCCGCGGGAGGGTAGAGGGGGACGGGGTGGGTTCGGCGGGTTCGGCGGGGGCGCTGTCTGCCAACGTAGGCGTAATCGGGCTGGGGGTGGCCGTTGGCGGGGCGGGCGGGGTGACTTGCAGGAGCAGTTTTTGGCCGGGGAAGATGGTCGAGTCCGAGTTCAAGCCGTTCCAGGACATCAGGGTGGTCAGGTTGAGGTTGTACGCGGTGGCGATGCCCGAGAGCGTTTCGCCACTTTGCACGGTGTGGTAGTAGTTGCCGTCGGCGTCCGGGGTGAGGCGTTGGAGCGGGGAGAGGATTTTGCCAGGGGAGATGATCAAGCTTTGGCCGATTTGCAAGGGCCAATCCACGTTCCAGCCGTTGAAATTTAACAGGCTGTCCAGGTTGACCGTGTATGCGGCGGCGATGGAACTCAGGGTTTGGTAGGACTGGACTTCGTGGATGATCTTGCCGTCGGCGTCGGGCGTGCTGAGGATGACCATGCCGACAGGGGTGGGGGTGGCGTACCCTTCGGTGTCCTGCGTGGGGATGAAGAGTTTTTGACCGACGAGCAGTTCTTGTTCGCGGGTGAGGTTGTTCCAGTATTCCAGATCGGCAATGGTGATCTGGTAGGCGATGGCGATGGACCAAAACGATTGGCCGAATTCGACCGTGTGATAGATTTTCCCGTCCGCGTCGGGGGTGGCGATTTTGACGGGGGTGATGAATTGGGGCACGGTGATGCCGCCATCAGAGCCGGTGCCGCCCCCGGACGTGCCACCGTTCCCCCCGGAGGAGGTGGCCCCGCACGCTTGCCCGGCCACGTAGGCCGCTTGCAGAACGTAGTAGAAGCGTCCATTTCCGGCGCTGGCGACCCCTGCCCCGACGTGGCAATATGCTGGTGTGGTGGCCGGGCGCATATGTTCGGCGTCGGCCCAGACGACCATGATCTGGTCTATGCCCATGCCGGTGCCGACGGCGAAGTTTTCGGTGGCCCAGACGGTGGCTCCGCCGCCATAGCCCGCGGCTTGAAGGCGCCCGCGCACATCGCCGATGTGCCAGGACATGTTGTTGGCCGCCATCGTTTGGGCGGTATTCTGAGCCACGGCGTTGATGATGGGGTCTTCGATCAGGGCGGGCAGGCCGAACGAGACGCGCAGGGTGTTCATGGCGAGGATCAACTCGTAGGCGCTGGCATCCTGGTTGAACGGGGCGTCCGCGGGGGCCTGGGGCGGAGTGGCTTGCGCGGGGTCTGCGGGCCGCAGAAAACTCGCCATCAAGAGGAGAATCACAACAAGGGAGAGGTTGATTTTCCGTGTCATGCGATGATTATAGTGCGAGTGGATTAAATTGGGCAGAGTCGAAGGATTAAGGGGTGATGGGAGGCGGGGGGGGAGCATCGCGAAGAAAGAGGTAAAAATCGAGTTCCCCCGGGGAATAACCCAACCCGGTCAGGATCACAGCCGCTTCACTCCGGTGTTGAGTTCCGTGATTGATCACGTGAAGGATGGTCTGGGCAACGGTGGGGCGGCCTGGTTTGTGCGGGGTTTGGAGGTACGTGTCCGTCCACTGGGTTTCAAACGCGCGCCACGCGGCCCGTTCTTGTGCCCAACGCGCTTTGAGGGTAGCGACATCGGGGAAATTCGCCGCGTCCAAAATTTCACTGGCATCCTGGCCTTCCAGACTGGCGCGCCAGCCGAATTCCGTATCTAGCATATGCACGAGAATCTCGCGCAGGCTATCCCAGCCGGGGTTGAGTGTCACTGTGCGGGTGAAGTCGTCCGCGGAAATTCGTTCGCACATCGCGAGGAGGCGGTCATTGGCCCAAAAATGATAGGCGATCAGGGTGGAGAGGTCCGTTTGATTCATCTCGCGGTTTTAACCTTTGCGTCCCAACGGGAAAAAGCGCGGCGTCGTCGCCATGTACGCGGTATAGTTGGGGATTTGTGCGCTCAGCAAGGCTTCTTCTGCCTTTGCCAACTGGGTGAAATGCCAAATCACAAACCCCAACAGGAGCAGTTCAATGATGGCCGGGTTGATCAGCAACAGGCCAAAGCCCACCGTGAAAAACGCCGTGTACATCGGATGCCGGACGAACGCATACGGGCCGGTGTTGACGAGATGATGGCCGGGTTGAAGTTCCACTTTTTCGGAGAATAAGCCCCGTAAATGCCGCCGCACCCAGACCATGAGGGCGAACGCCCCGATGAGGCAAACCACCCCCAACCCCTGTATTGCCCCCCCGACCCACCCCGGAACCCGGATGCCCAACCACGGCATCCAGATGGGTTGCGCCACCATCAGTGCGACCGCCACCAACGTGACGGGCGTGTTGAGCGAGTCCCGCTTCTCGGTCAATTTCCGGTTGGGGCTGTATTGTTGGATGAGCCAGATATCCACGAGGTAGTAGACAACGAGGGCCAGGACGATAAGGAGGGATTGAAAGGGGCCGGTGAGCATGTCGGGAGAATGTGCAAAAGTCAGAAAGTTTGGAGGGCGTTGGCGTAGCCTGCAACGGGGTTCCAGAAAGTTTGGAGTGCATTGCGGGCAAAAAAAAGGTCGTTCAGAAAGTTAGGAAGGCGTTGGGGTGGCCCGCAATGGGGTTCCAGAAAGTTTGGAGGGCATTGCGGGCACCGCAGAGGTCGTTCAGAAAGTTTGGAGAGCGTTGTGGTTGTCTACCAGGGAATTCTACTCCGGTTGCGTATCGTGGATCATGCTCTTCATCATGGAAAGGGTAGACTCGCTAACTTGAATACAATCATTTGAGGACAACAAACTGCTTTCTGTTTGCTCCGGGAGCAACAAAACCAGGCTATATCTTCCAGCGAGACCGCCACTTTTGGAGGTGAGAGAGAAGTGTTCAATTAGAAATTCTGCCTGGATTTCTTTCATCATGCCATCAGTCTGCTTCAAAGCGATAAACGCAACAAAGGGTTTGACATGAGTTTCCGGGGTAACAAAGAGAAATGTCTTTGGTATTACCATCAGCCCGCGCCCGTGAATTCTGAAGCTTTCTTCGATTTCGAGGGTAATGTTATTGGACATAAAGGATTGGAAAGTGAATATAAGTAAGTACCATCTTTCTCGGAGGGACTGATACAGAAATTTCCATCCAAAATGCTTTCAGGTACAATCCCCATTATACTCCTCCAAAAAATCCATCCCCAAATCTTGACCCTCTCCTCCTCCCTTCTCTCCTGGTACGAAACCCAAAAACGCCCCCTCCCCTGGCGCATGACCGCCGACCCCTACGCGATCTGGGTCTCCGAAATCATGCTCCAGCAGACCCGCGTCGATACCGCCCTACCCTACTACGAACGCTGGATGGCCCGCTTCCCGACCATTGAAGCGCTCGCCGCCGCCGATCAGCAAGACGTGCTCAACGCCTGGGAGGGGTTGGGCTACTACTCCCGCGCCCGCAACCTGCACAAAGCCGCCCAACTCCTCGTCCGCGAGTACAACGGCCACCTCCCGAACACCGCCGCCGCCCTCCGCAAAATCCCCGGCATCGGCCCGTACACGGCTGGAGCCATCGCCTCCCTCGCCTTTGGCCGCGACGAACCTGTCGTCGACGGCAACGTTCGCCGCGTCCTCGCCCGCATTTTCAACCTCACCGAACCTGCCGACTCCCCTGCCGGAACCCGCCGCCTGTGGGAACTCGCCGCCGCCTACCTCCCCTCCGGGCGCGCCGCGGACTATAATCAAGCCTTAATGGAACTCGGCGCGTTGATCTGCACCCCGCGCAATCCCGCCTGTGCCTCATGCCCCGTCCATGCCCACTGTGAAGCCTACCGCCTCGGCATTCAGGAACAGCGCCCCATCCTCAAACCTAAAATGCCCCCCCCCCACTACACCGTCACCGCCGCCGTCATCCGCCGAAACGGGCATCTCCTCATCGCCCAACGCCCCCAGGATGGCCTCCTCGGCGGCTTGTGGGAATTCCCCGGCGGCAAACTCGAACCCGGCGAAGACCTCCCCACCTGTCTGAAACGCGAAATCTGCGAAGAACTGGACGCGGATATTGAAGTGGGCGAACCCTTCGGCATCTACACCCACGCGTTTACCCACTTCCGCGTCACCCTCCACGCCTTCCTCTGCACCCTGACCGGGGAGGCCGAACCCCGCCCCATCGGGGCCGCGGCCCTGGCCTGGATTCCCCCCACTGCCCTCCCCGATTATCCAATGGGCAAAATTGACCGGCAGATCGCCAAACGCCTTTCTCATGATGTCTGAAGACCTCTACACCTCCGCCCGCCATTCTATGGTCGTCGAACAACTCGTCGAACGCGGCATCACCGACCCCCGCGTCATCCACGCCATGTCCACCGTGCCGCGCCACCAGTTTGTCCCCGACGAAGTGCGGGATCAGGCGTATGACGATGGGCCATTGCCCATTGGGGAAAATCAGACAATTTCCCAACCCTACATTGTCGCGTTGATGACGGAATTGCTTAACCTGCAAGGGCACGAAACCATTCTCGAAATTGGTACAGGGTCAGGGTATCAGGCGGCGATTTTGGGAAAACTGGCCCGGCAAGTGTACTCGATTGAACGACACGAACCTTTGGCCCAGCAGGCCGCGCGGGTTTTAGATGCGTTGGGGTACACGAACATCGTTATCATGACCGGGGATGGCTCACGTGGCTTGCTGGCGCATGGGCCGTATGAGGGCATCCTCGTCACCGCGGCGACCCCGCGCGTGCCGCAGATCTTGCTCGCACAGTTAGCCGATGGCGGGCGGTTGATTGCGCCCTCGGGCGGGGAAAAAGGCCAGCAACTCGAACGGTGGACGCGGCGCGGTGCCCGTTTCAAATGCGAAACGCTCATCCCCGTCGCGTTTGTCCCCTTACGCGGAAAACTGGGGTGGCAAGATAACGAGTGGAGGCCGTAACAGGCGGGAAAGTTATGGCGTAGTGGACTTGGCGCGACATTCGGCACAGCCACAAATCGCGCGCAGGTACGCCCAGTTGTAGATGCCGTGTTTGTGCCCATCCATCCAGATCAGGTTGATTGCATAATTCCCCATCATTTCGATATTTTGTAATTGGGTGGCCCGCGCGTCCATCAAGGGGATCAGGAAGAGATCATCCTGGGGTTCGGGAATGGTGCCCATATTTTCGTGTCCGCCCCGACATTCGGCGCACGGGCAGGCTTCCCGTAGCCAGGAAAAGGTATATTCGCTGACGTGTCCATCATTCCAGGGAATGGTCATGGTTCCGGCTTTGCGGTCGGCGTCGATGGCGGTGGGGCGTAAAGTTTGCATGGGGTCTCCTGTATGAACGCATGTGGGGCATACGTTCCATGTTTTGGTACTCCTCTTGGGCAGAGATCTGCCCGAAAAATGGTGAAAGGGGGATGTACAACCTCTTTCACCATTTTGGCGGGGAGTTTTCTCTCTAAGCCTGAGCAGTCACCATTTTTTTTATGGATTTTGAATGGCTTGTAAAAAGTTGGAAGCCGCCCAGCCATTGCGGCTTTCGTCGAAATATCCTACCAGATACCACCACGTTAAGCCATCGATTTCTTGTGGGCCATCTTGAACGAGAAAAACTTCAGACTCTAGCCCTAAATACTGCACATTGCCGTTCAAGCCTGGGGCGGTGCGTAGGTTTAACCCTTCGCCACCCGTGCCGGCAATTTCAACAGTCGTGCCGATGGCGATGATGCCCGGTGGGGGTGAGGCGGGTGCGGTGGGGGTGAGGGCGGGCGTTTCGGTGGGGAGGATGACGCCCGGCTGG
>JABWBV010000503.1 GCA_013359445.1 Anaerolineales bacterium
CAAACTACTCTCCAGGTGCAAACCTGGAAGCTACCTTAAAGCGTCAATACCGACTATTTAGCGAAGATAGATCAACATATTCTTTTCGAGCTAAATCAATTACTGGCGCTATTGATGGTGCTAAGATGGAAGTAGCCATACCAATTGATACTTTAGAAGATATCAGCACCATCTGGGAAAGTGATTCGTTTTCTGTTCTATTTCAAGCAGAAATTTTGGGCTTTTTAGATGAGTATATACAACAACTATTAGACGAAAATGATGATACTTTTATAAACAATTCGGATTACTTAGGAACCGCATTACTAAACAGCGTGAACCTAAGTGGCGACACTCTCGCAGAGCAAAGACTAGGTTTTGAAATGCTATACCTATATCGTAAAAACAACTTGGCTATTCAAAACTTGGCAGAACATGGGGTCGTTATGACAACCGAAGAATTCGATGCGGCAACAACATTCTGGGGCACTAATTCTTTTACAGATTTTTCAATAAGTTCTGATAAGCAGATGCAATTTTATCCATTATCATATCATCTGTCTTATCCGCATACAAGTATATATGAGAATCAGTTTCCGTGGAGGAGCGCGCGCGCGATAACGATCTTCTGGATTTCTGATGTTCCTTCATAGATTTCGGTAATCTTTGCATCGCGGAGATAACGCTCGACAAGATATTCGCGTACATATCCATAGCCGCCGTGCACCTGAATTGCCTCGAGTGCGTTTTCAACTGCAACTTTAGACGCATAAAGTTTTGCCATTGCCGCCTCTTTATTGTAGGGACGGTGATTTTGTTTAAGCCAGGCCGCATAATACACCATAAACCGCGCCGCCTGAATTTCGGTTGCGGCATCCGCCAACATCCATTGAATGGCCTGATAATCCGCAATGGGATGCCCAAACGCTGAGCGTTCTTTCGCATAATTCAACGCATCTTCATACGCCGATTGCGCCAGGCCCACACTCAAAGCGCCAATCCCGATCCGGCCTCCATCCAAGATGGTCAACGTTTGTTGTAACCCATGCCCAACCCGCCCAACCACATAGTCCACGGGAACGCGCACGTTTTCATATGTCACCGCGTGGGTAGGCGAACCTTTGAGGCCCATTTTCTTTTCGGGAGGGCCAATATGCAGGCCTGGGGTGTCCGTCGGAACCAGGATTTGCGATAGGGAATGGGATCCCCCGCCGGGGTCGGTGCGAACCAGCGTCACGATAAATTCGGCGATGCTGGCGTTGGTACACCACATCTTCGCCCCGTTGATCACCCACGTCTCGCCGTCGCGGACCGCGCGGGTGGTGATGCCCCCTTTGAGATCAGACCCCGCGCCGGGTTCGGTTAATGCCAGGGCTGATAATTTGTGTTTACCATCCACCAATCCGGGGAGAAATTGCTCTTTTAACGCTTCCGAGCCAAACAAAGCCACCGGCGCGCTCCCCAGCCCATTGTGGGCGGCAATCGCCAGCGCGGTACTGCCACAGCCCCACCCTAGCTCTTCGACCGCAAGCGCCGCACTGATCGCATCGACACCCGTGCCGCCAAATTCTTCGGGAATGTTCAAGCCCAACAAGCCAACTTGTGCCATTTTTCGGGTAGCTTCCCAGTTAAATTCTCCGGTTTCATCCACGTGGCGGGCTTTGGGCTTGACTTCTTGGGCCACAAAATTGTGAACCACCTCCCGCCACATCCGCTGTTCATCAGTTAATTCAAAGTTCATAAAATACTCCTGAAGAAAGGTACCAGCCAGAGTAGAGATTAGCTCGAAAAAAAAGGGTGAAAGGGGGATGTACATCCCCCTTTCACCCTTTTTTTTCGGGGAGCTTTCTCTCTAAGCCTGAGCCGTTACGAAGAAAGTTGCATTGAGACACCAAACGTGGCGTCTAATTCATACTGTTGATACAAATCAGCCCGACGGCAATCACGATGAGCAATGGAATAATGGCCACCGCGATAATTACGCCCCCTATTTGAAACAACTCGCGCCACATCTGCGCCCCGCCTCCTTTGAGATTGGCGTTACAACGCGGGCATCGTTCCAAATGAGCGGGCAACATCGCATTACATTTCGGGCACCACTGATGGGTCATCTCACTCATGATCATTACCTCGCCTTTTTAATTTCCTCAACCGCGTCTGGGTTCACCAGCGACGAGGTATCGCCCGGTTCCAAGCCCAGGTAGGCGGAGCGAATCATCCGCCGCATGACTTTCGCGTTGCGCGTCTTGGGCAGGTCCCCCACAAACAAAATTTGTTTCGGGGCCAGGGCTTTGCCCATCGCCTCTACCACCATTTGTTTAAGTTCTGTCCGCAAAGCTTCACGGGCCTGAAAACCGGGATTCATCACGCAAAAGACCACCAATTCACTCCCTTTGATCTCGTGCGGCACACCAATTGCGGCGGATTCCATAATTTCCGGGTGTTGAACCACCACGGATTCGACTTCCGCCGGGCCGAGTCGTTTTCCAGCAATTTTGATCGTGTCATCCGACCGCCCGAGGATATACCAAAGCCCATCGGAGTCCCGCGCGGCAAAATCGCCGTGAACCCACACGTTTTCCCACCGCGCCCAATAAGTGTCCATGTACCGCGCGGGGTCCTTCCAAAACCCGCGCGTCATCCCAATCCAGGGGGCTTTGATCACCAGTTCGCCAACTTGATTGGTGACCGAGTTGCCCTGCTCGTCAAACACATCTGCGGCTATGCCGGGGCATGGCCCGGAAAAGGCACACGCTTTGAGCGGGAGAAGCGGGTTGCCCATCACGATCCCGCCGGAGATCTCGGTGCCGCCGGAGTAGTTGATGATCGGGCGCTGTCCTTCGCCGACGACGTGAAAAAGCCATCTCCAGGGGTCGGGGTTCCAGGGTTCGCCGGTGGAGGCGAAAAAGCGGAGGGAGGTGAGATCGTGTTTGCGGACAGGGGCTTCGCCGTGGGTGAGGAGCGAACGGATGAGGGTGGGGGAAACGCCTAGCGTGGTGATTTTGTGTCGGGCGACCATGGCCCAAAGGCGATCCACGTCTGGGTAGTCGGGTGCGCCATCGTACAGCACAAAGGTGGCGCCTAAGAGCAGTGCGCCAAAAACCAGCCAGGGTCCCATCATCCAGCCCATGTCGGTCATCCAGTAGATGGTTTCGCCGGGGTGAATGTCGGTGCCAAAGGCCATGTCCTGAGCGGCTTTGACGGGGAAGCCACAATGGGTGTGAACCGCGCCTTTGGGGCGTCCGGTGGTGCCGGAGGTGTAGATGAGCATGAGCCGGTCTTCCGCGAGGGTGGGTTCGGTGGGGGCGGTGTCCGGTTGGGAGGGGATCAACTCGTGCCACCAGTGATCCCGCGTGGGGTGCATGGGGGTTTCGGTTCCGGTGCGTTGGAGGACAATGAGATGTTGGAGGGTGGGGACTTGCGCGGCGGCTTCATCCGCGAGGGGTTTCATGGCTACGGGTTTGCCCCGGCGGAACATGCCATCGGCGGTGAAGAGGGCTTTGGCATCGGCATCTACGAGGCGGGAGACGACGGCGCTGACCCCGTAACCGGAAAAGAGCGGCAAAATGACGCCACCGATTTTGGCGATGGCGAGGAGGGCGACGACGATTTCGGGGGTCATGGGCATGTAGAGGCCGATGGCGTCGCCTTTGCCCAGGCCGAGGGCGCGGAGGGCGTTGGCGGTTTGGTTGACCTGGCGGGTGAGGTCGTTGTAGGTGAGGGTGCGGGTGTGGCCTTCTTCGCCTTCCCAGAGGAGGGCGGGGCGGGAGGCGGTGGGGGTGCCGAGGTATTTGTCTAGACAGTTGTGGACGATGTTCATTTGGCCGCCGACGCACCATTGGGGCCAGGCGGGGCCATCGCTAAGGTCCAGGACTTGGGTGTAGGGTTGGGTAAAGCGAATGTCGAGAAATTGGAGGACGGCTTCGGTGAACCAGGCGATGTCGGTGGTGGAACGGTGCATGAGGGCCTCAAAACTGGCGAGGCCGTGCTGGCGCATAAAGGCGGTGAGGTTGGCGTTTTCGAGGTGGGCTGGGGTGGGTTGCCAGACGATTTCTCCCCCGAAGGCGAAAACTTCCTTTTCGGTGAAGTTGTGCATGAAAAGTCTCCTGAAGGGTGACACCGGGAGAGGCAGGGGAGGCCTCTGATCGGTGTGGCGTAGGGGTTTATGTGGCCTGAAGTCGGGCTAGTGTACTATAAGTCATAGGTTTTCTGTGCTTTCGGCCCATAATTTTAAAAACACTTCGACAATGTTTGGATCAAAGTGGGTGTTCGCTTGCGAACGGATGTGTTCAAATACGCGCGCGGCAGGCCAGGCCCGGCGGTAGGGACGGTCGGAGCTGAGGGCGTCCCAAACGTCGATGACGGCGAATATGCGGGCGGCGAGGGGGATTTCTTCGCCTTTTAAGCCGCGCGGGTAGCCTGTGCCGTCCCATTTTTCATGATGGCAATAGGGGATGTCGAGGGCGGGCCGCAGGTATTCAATGTGCAGGAGCATCTCGCGGGCGTAGACAGGGTGCCGTTTCATGATTTCCCATTCTTCTTCGGTGAGGGGGCCGGGTTTGTGAAGGATGGTGTCGGGGACGCCCATTTTGCCGATGTCGTGTAATAAGGCGCCCCAGCGAATGTAGGTGGTTTCTTGTTCACTGATCCCTAACACGTTGGCGAGGCGGAGGGTCATTTCGGTGACGCGGAGGGTGTGGCCGACGGTTTCTTTGTCGCGCAAGTCGAGGGCGCGGGACCAGCCTTCGATGGTGGAATCGTAGGCTTTGAGGAGGTCAGCGTTGATGTTTTGCAAATTGTCGAAAAGGGTGGCGTTGTCGATGGCGATGGCGGCTTGCCGGCCCAGGGATTCTAAAAAGGCTTTTTCTTCATCATCGGGTTCAAAAGGGGAGCGATAGAAGATTTCGATGACGCCTTTGATTTTGTCGTTGGAAATGAGCGGGACGGCAAGGTAGCTGATGACACCTTCTTCTTTGAGCAAGGGGGCCTGAGTGAACAGAAAGTGGCTTTTACGAAGGTCGGCGACGTGGACAATGGTGCGTTCGCGCGCGGCGACACCGGCGATGCCCTGGCCGACACGCAGTTTGGTGTAGCGCAGGGCCTGGGTGCGTAACCCCTTTCCGGCGGCGTATTCCAGCACTTTATCGGTTTTGTTGAGGAGGAGGATCACGGCGACATCCATCTTGACACAAGAAATGAGTTGGTCGAGGAGGATGTCGAGGGTCTTTTGAAGATCGTGCCCGGAGGTGATAGCGACGTCGATGGTGCGGAGGGCTTGTAGTTGATCCAGGCGTTGGCGAGCGCGGTGTTCGCTGGCGATTAGATCGGCGAGGCGATCCTGTTCAAGTTGGTTGCGGGTGCGGATCATCAAAAATAAGGTGAGGCCGAGGGCAAAGAGGAAACTCGCGGGGCCAATCACAATCATATCGTAGGAGATTTCTGGCACAAAAACGGGAAAGAGAAAAAGGCCAAGGATCAACAGGGTAAAGATTCCCCCCAAAGTGGGCAAACTAAAATACATACTTGCAACTAAAACAGGAAT
>JABWBV010000504.1 GCA_013359445.1 Anaerolineales bacterium
TCGCCGCCGATCACTTCGATTTTTGAGGTTGCCACCCCTAACACCCCGGAAAGGAATGAAATCAGCGCCGTGTTCAACTTTTCGTCGTCGGAGGTGGCAGTGAGACGGATTTTAACAGAGCCGTCACTCATCACTTCGGCAATTTCATTGCGCGCGGAGCGGGGAATGACGCGGACGGCAAGTGCTGTGCCTTTCATACCACCGTGGAAATTATGTTTGGTCATGGGTACCTCGATTATGAAAAATAAACCTGACAATAATAAAGTGTAATTACTCACCAGCGTAGAAGATGCCGAAAAAAGGATGAATGGGGGGATGAACATCCCTCCATTCTTTTTTTCGAGACCACCCAAGTGTGAGGAACTACTTATAAAAGGATGCGGACAATCAACTGCTGGAGAAGTTGTAAAAGAATCAACAAAATAACTGGACTAAAATCAAACATCCCCAGAGGAGGGATGAGATCACGAATGGGCTTCAAAAAAGGCTCCACCACACGGCTCAACGAAAAGCGGATGGAATGATCCGGGGGGAGAAACCAACTCAACAGAACGTGAATCAAAATCACCCAGGTAAAGACTTGAAGAATCGTATTCAGAATTTGGACAATGACTATCAACGGAACGCTCCTAAAAAAAATTAAGCACGGACGCCTAAAATTGCTGTACCAACCCGCACCAGAGTCGCCCCTTCCTGAATGGCAACTTCAAAATCCCCACTCATGCCCATCGAAAGGTGATCCCAACCGGCCTGCGGAAACCTGCGGGCAAAAAAATCGCGCCAGCCTCGCAGTTTTCGAAAATAGGCCCGCGCCGCTTCGGGATCGTCAAAAAAAGGGGGCAAAGTCATTAACCCTTGCAGGTGAAGGTGGGGACAGTTCAAAATCTCAGTAACCGCCTCCAACAGGGAATTTTGATGGCTGTCATCCCAGGCCGGAAGGCCCGATTTGCTTCCTTCACCGCTGACATTCAACTGGAGAAACGCCGGAACCGTGCGATGATGTTCACCTGCGAACTGGTTTAATCTTTGCGCTAATTTTACACTATCCAGGGAATGGAGCAAGTCAAAATACTGAGCAATCAAACCCGCCTTACGGCTCTGCACATGCCCAATCATATGCCATTTCACCGAGGTCAAATTTACCCCCATTGCGGCAAGCGTTTGCATTTTTTCCACCCCCTCTTCCGCATAATTTTCACCCAACAGACGCGCCCCCGCCGCAAGCGCCGCGTAAACCGTCTCCGGCGGGTGGGTTTTTGTCACAACGACTAACTGCACCTCCTCCGGGTTGCGCCCTACAGATTGGGCGGCTTTTGCCATTTTCTCCAACACCTGCTCAAATCGTTCACGAATTAAGGCTTCCACAGGTACCTCTCACAACCCAAGCAACGCCCCAAATCGGCCCGTCCGCCCCTTTTCAGCCCGATGGGAAAACCACGCATCCACATTGCACGCCGTACATTGCCCACTGATTTCGATCTGCCGAACCCCAGCCTGCTCCAAAACGACCCGGTTCGCCGCCCACAGATCAAGCTTCACCTCCCCATTTTGCCGGATCAACAACCCCGCGGCCTCCGTCCCAAACGCCTTTTGTACCTGCGCCACCACCTCCTCCCCCACCGAATAATGCGCGGCACAAATCGAAGGACCGATCCCCGCCAAAATATCCTGCGGACGGGACCCGTACTGCGCCTGCATCGCGGCGACCGTGTTCCGAGCCACGCGGGAGACCGTGCCCCGCCACCCCGCGTGCGCCATCCCGATCACCTTTTTCTGCGGGTCGAACAACAAGATCGGCACACAATCCGCAAATCGCATAAACAACGTCACCCCGCTCTGATCTGTGACCAAGCCATCAGCCTCGGGCCGTTCCCAGGCTCCCGCAGGAAACCTTTCGACCAACGCGATCGCTTCCCCATGCACCTGCCGCGTCTCCGTCAACCCGCGCGGCTCGCGGGCGAACGCGTCCAACGCCCGGCGGTGGTTTTCCTCGACCGCGTCGGGATCGTCCCCCACCAACCGCCCCACGTTCAACGAGGTAAACGCCCCGGTGCTCGCCCCCCCCTGTCGGGTCAGGACTCCGTGAACCACGCCCGCGCGGGACAGGTGAGAGAAGGAGGTAGCGGAGATGAGGGAGGGGGAAGCCATTAGGGAGAGGAATAATGAGTAATGAGTATTTTATTGATTACTCATCACTTATCACTTCGTCACTTTTCCAACCGCTTAAACTTCACCAACAACGCCCGCCGCGTGTCTTGCATGGTCTCTTCCACCATAGGGTAGCCGAACCAGCCGGTGGTGAAGCCAAAGATCACGCCCGTCAAGGTGCGGAGGAAGGGGGTGCTTTCGCGCAGGGGGAGCCAACTGAACAAAGCAAAATCGCCGAGCGGAGGTTGGCTGAGGAGTTGGCTAAAGCCGTCTAACCCAATTGGGCCTAGCCCAATGATCAGCCACAAAAGCAGGGGCAGGGGGGGAATCCGGCGTTTGGTAAGAGCAAAGAGAATCCCAAACCCCAACAGGGCGGCGTAAATCCCCACATCGCGCTGGCAAAAGCCAACTTTGTACCCCACTTGTTCATTGCCGACAAAGTTTCGGGCGGTAAACAGATCGGTGTTGGAGCCGCCTTCGCTCAACCCGGTGGCTTCGCTAAAGCTGAGGACCCCGTCCATATTTGCCAGCGCACGCGGGTAATAGGGCTGTTCCCCAAATAAAAACCATGACCGATAGCTCAACTGGTGGCAAACAAAACCATACGAGCGATAAATGAGCGTGGCGGGGGCCGTAGCCCCGGCTTTCATCAACACCGGTGCGAGGAAGGGCAGGCCGACATAGATAAAAATGACGAGGTTGAACACCCAAATATAATGATCTGAGAGCCAAAAGGACACGCGGTCGGAACGAGTGATCTCCTGGCGACGCGGGTTGTTTTTGCGGGCCTCGTAGAGGGGGTCTTTAAGTTTGTCGAGTTGGGCTAAACGATCCCGCGCGGCCCCGAGGGAGATCGCCAGGTCTTGCCGGGTGATGGGGGCGGTGCGGCGGTACGGGCCAATTTCCACGACAGGGATGGTGTTTCCATACTTTTCTTGCAAACTTTCGTCGGTGTCCACGTCCACTTCGACAAGTTGGTGCGGGTACTGCGCTTGCAGGGCGGCTAAATCGGCTTTGACATCTTCGCAGAGGTGGCAGTCTGTTCGGGTATAGAGGGTTACGGTTTGGAGGGGTTGGGTCACTCGGTCACTCCCAGTTCTTGGAGATAGGCGTCCAGTTGGTCTTCGGACATGATGCCGATGTGGACAATTTGTACAGTGCCGTCTTCATCGAGGAAAACGGAAGTGGGGTAGCCGCGGACGCGATATGCGTCTTGCACGACCGCACCCGGATCAAGCAGGATGGGAAAAGTTAGCGCAAATTCTTCGACAAAAGCGGCGACATCTTCTTTGGCTTCGTCAAAATCAATGCCCACCACGGCAAGTTGTTCCGGGTACTGCTGGTGGCGGGATTCCAGGGCGGGCATTTCCACCCGGCATGGGCCGCACCAAGTAGCCCAGAAGTTGAGCAGGACCACTTTCCCGCGCAGGGTTTCGAGGGCAATTCGTTCCCCGTCCAGGTTTTCGAGCGCAAAGTCCGGGGCAGGGTTGCCCTTTTCGGGCGCGTAAATCGAGGTGCCACTCGCGAGGGATGCGGAGGGGTCTTGTTCGGCGGAGAAGCTTTCCAGGGGGTTGACCTGATTCAGCCCAAAGAAAAAGGCGATTCCGGCGGCAAGGCCAATCAACAGGCCAGAGAGAAGAAGAAGGATTTGGCGTTTCATGTGGCGATCTAAAAAAATGAAGACCCTAAAGGTTCAAGGTACTCCAACCTTTAGGGTCTATTGTACAACGGGGAACGCGTTTGGTTATAGGCCAAAATCCACGAAAAAGCCAAACCGGGCAAAATACTCAAAGGTGCCTAAAAACAGCATCACGCCAATGGCAATCAGAAACACTCCCATGCCTTTGGTGGCGAACTGCATCACCCGGCCATGATTGCGGAGGATGTTTGTGACCCACTCGACGCCGAGGGAGGCGGCCAGGAAGGGGATCGCCAACCCCGCGGAATAGGCGGTCAAGAGCATTGCGCCTTGGGAAACCGACCCTCCGTTCAAGGCCAGGGTTAAGATCGCGCCCAACACCGGCCCCACACAGGGCGACCATCCCGCAGAGAAGAATACGCCCATCATTGCGGAGGACAAGTAGCCTCGGCTCCGGTCGGGGGAGTTTTGCGGGCGTAGGTCGTATTCCAGAAAGGGAATGTGAATGATGCCGAGCATGTGTAATCCAAATACCACCACGATCACTCCCCCGATCTTCGTCAGCCATTCCCGCATACTGAACAAAATGCCACCGATGCCCGAAACCGCCACCCCCAAAATGACGAACACTACGCTAAAACCGATGACAAACGCCAGCCCGTGGGTAAACGTGATCCAACGATTTGATTGTTGAGTGCCCCCGCCTGCCATCGCCAGCGAACGCCCGCTCAAATACCCAATGTACGCGGGGACCAGGGCAAACACACACGGAGACAGGAAAGAGGCCAATCCGGCAAGAAACGCCAGGCCAACCGAAACATTTGCAATATCCATTCAAAAACTCCTAAATACTGAACGTGAATGCAATCTTACACGCCAGTTCTTAAAATTCGATAACTTCCACCTTGGTTCGATTGGTAGAAGTCCAGGTTTCACGTACTTCAACGGCCTCGTAAGGGACACTCGGCAAAGTCCAACGCCAGACCCACTTCGCATCGTCCGCCAGCAGATTGACACACCCATGCGACATGTACTCCCCACCAAAATTGTTGTGCCAAAACGTGGAGTGAATGGCGATGCCCGGCTCGGCGAAGAAGGAGGGCCACGCGACCCCGATCAAGTCCCACCCCACTCCGCTCGCCCCGCCGCTCATGTGGATGGAGTGGAGTTTCCAGGAGGTGCCAAACGCCCCCAACGGAGTCGCGGATTTTTCGGTCACATTCCCGCGCAGGTCGGCTTTTTGCCCAGCAGAAATCCGGGCAAAGTACACCTCGCGCGTGCCTTCGTAACAGGCCAGGGTTTGCACATTTTCGTTGATGTTGATCACGATCTTTTTCTCTTCGGTGGGTACATCCGGGCTAAGCGGGCTAACGTCTTCGGGCGTCAACACGCGCATCGCCTTTGCCGGAGCGTAAAAAATATCCCCATAACTCCCGGACCGCTCGTTGAGCCGGTACCAGACAATATCATCCTCATCGATCATTATCTCATCGCACCACACGACTTGTTGGTAATACAACCGTTGGAGCACGCCCGCTTGAAAGGCCGGGGACCGCACAGGCGGGTTTGCCAGCACCAAATCCACATAGGGTACAGTCACTTCCACCCACATCCCAATGCCCCCGCCAAAATCGGGGAGGCGGGTTAAGACCTCTTCCTGCACATTATTTTGTACTCGTTGTAGGTGCGGGGACCAGATATACCCGTCTGGGGTTTCGAGCGAAATGGATTGGTCCCAGTCACCTCGCGGAGCCAGGGCACCACGGCGTCCTCGTAAAGTTCGGCCACGGTAGCGCTGGTGCTATCCGGGCGGGCTTTAATCTCCGTTTTTCCGACCAAAACCCGGCCTAAACGCGTAGAATTGGGGAAGTCGGGTAAGGGCAGGGCGCGGGCCGCGTTTGGACGGGCTAACGCAGAGATTTGGGACATGGGTAAAAGGGTAGCACCCGCGCCCAGAGCGGCAAGTTTGAGAAAATTCCGGCGAGAAAGCAAGTTGTTTTTCATACCTTTTGAAAGACGAGTTTTTCGAATGGGGTCTTACCTATTGTACCAAGCCCCGCCAAAATCGGGGAGGCGGGTTAAGACCTCTTCCTGCACATTATTTTGTACTCGTTGTAGGTGCGGGGACCAGATATACCCGTCTGGGGTTTCGA